>JAAZIG010000250.1 GCA_012510325.1 Bacillota bacterium | reverse complement strand
CGCCTCACTAGAGGTCATCCCTTCCCCCAGATAGTCGGCCACCCTCGCCTCAAGGTTGCCGAGGATCTCCTCTTTGAGCTCGGCCACCTCCCCCGTCATTTTATACCGGGCAAAGAGGCTGTCCACATACTTTCTCAGTTCGTCCATATCCCTCAGGCCTCCTCTGCACCCTCGATGAGGCGGTCGATTAGGTTTTTAACCGCCTGCCAAGCCCTGTAGTTTTCTGCAAAAAGAGCCTTGCCCGGTGCCGTCACCCGATAATACTTGCGGCGCCCTCCCTGGCTCTCCTTGCCCCAGTACGATTCCAGAGCCCCCTGAGCCTCCAGGCGGCGCAGCGCTGAATAAAGGGTCGGCTCCTTCAGTTCAAATTCTCGGCCGCTTTTCAGGTAGATCTCCTTGATGATCTGATAACCGTAGTTATCCCCTTCGAGCAGCACCCTCAGGATAATGGTATCGATGCTGCCGCGCACCAGCTCGCTAGTTGCTGCCGCTCCGGACAAAGGGTTCACCTCGCAATCAGCTTCGAGAACAATGTAACACGTATTACTATGCGTGTCAATATACTTCGCACGACAATGTTGTTTGGCTGCACGGAAACAAAATGCACCGCGGGGACGGTTCTCGCGGTGCATGCACTCTCCCGACTGGCTGAGACAGCACCGCTGAGGCTGCTCAAAGAGGTAACGTTAGAGTACAGATCCTTCGGGCTGCGCCCTCAGGATAACGATCGGGGATTGGCCGAGCTGAGGATGGCGATCGGGGTTTCACCAGATTCGGGATGACAATCGAGGCTCGCCTGTCTTCTCCGGCTCCTCTTCTTTGTTGAAATCTGCAGCCGGTTTGGCTACACTATAGCCAGGGATTATCGGCAGAACGGCGGGAGGGCGCCGCCGTACGGAGGGGAGCTAAAACGAGATGTACCTTCAGCACAGCACTATCGAGCTGGAAACGTACTTGCGAGAAGCGCTCTACGATATTACTGAAGAGGTCCGCCGGATAGTGAAGCAGAGCAGTGTTAAAAACGGATTGGTTTCGGTTTACGCGCAGGGGGCTACGGCGGCGATCATGATTCAGGAGAACTGGGACGAGAGCGTGCAAAATGATGTCGTCACCCTGCTGCGCAGGCTGATCCCCTGCGGCGGCTGGGAACACGACCGGGTGGACGGCAACGCCGATGCCCACCTCAAATCCGGTATCGTCGGCCCCGGTGAGACCATCCCCATCATCGACGGCAAGCTGGGCCTCTCCACTTGGCAGAATATCTTTTTCTGCGAATTCGACGGCCCGCGGAAAAGCCGCCGCATTGTTGTTACTGTCACCGGGACGAAATTGGAAACACAAGTTTAACTTAAACAGAAATGGGGCCAATTAGCCCGCAGGGATAATTTCGGAGAAAAGCTTTGACTCAGGGAGAATACCGCTATGAGACAAATTGTAAAATGCATCAGCACCATCGATCAGTTTGACGTCGCTTTGTTCAACCGGCTTAATCTTGGTGTGGAGATACAGGACTTCACCGAGCCCAATCTTTCCGCAGATGAAAGGGCTGACCTTACAGATCGCTACAGCATACTTTTACAAAGCTTTTCAGGGATTATCTCGCTGCACGGGCCGTATCTGGATCTAAAACCGGCCAGCCCGGATCCGCTGATCAGGGCGGTAAGTCATAACCGGTATCTCGACGCTT
>JAAZIG010000249.1 GCA_012510325.1 Bacillota bacterium | reverse complement strand
CCCGATGCAAAGGGGCGGAACTTTACCTGGCCCTGGCCCGGGAGGTGGCGAAAGGTTGAAAGATAAGAGAAGACTCGGGCGGGGCTTGGGCGCGCTCATCGATGAAGCGGTGACAGGGGGCGGGGATATGATCGAGCTCAATCTGGATCAGATCAAGCCGAACCCTCTTCAGCCGCGCAAGGAATTCGACCGCGAAAAGCTGCAGGAGCTGGCCGATTCCATCAAGGAGCACGGTGTGGTTCAGGCGGTGGTTGTCTCCCCGGCAGGCCGGGCAGGGTACCATCTCATCGCCGGCGAAAGACGCTGCCGGGCCGCCCGGATGGCGGGGCTGACCAAAATACCGGCTCTGATTCGCGAGGCGGACGGAAAAGCGCTGCTGGAGATTGCACTCATCGAAAACCTGCAGCGGGAGGATTTGAACCCCGTCGAAGAGGCCAGAGCCTATCGCCGTCTGACAAAAGAATTTGGGTTAACGCAGGAGGAGCTGGGACGGATCCTGGGGAAAAGCAGGCCGGTTATCGCCAATTCCATCAGGCTGCTGGCCCTTCCCGCGAGAGTGCAGCAGGCGCTCATCGAGGGGAGGCTCAATGTGGGACAGGCCCGTCCGCTGCTGGGGATTGCCGATGCCGCAAGGCAGGAGGAGCTGGCCGGACTAATTGCGGAGCGGAAGCTCACCGCTCGCGAAGTGGAGAAGCTCATCGGGGCAGCTGCAGAGAGCAAGCCCAAAAAGAAGCGCAGAAAAGAAGCTGAAACGGGTGATCCCCTGACGAAAGAGCTGCAGAACAGGCTGCAGCGTCAATTTGGAACCAGGGTCAGGATCAGCCGGCGGGGCGGCGGCGGTTCCATTGAAATATCCTTTTACGGGGAAGAAGATCTTGAGCGGATTATCTCCATACTGATGCCCGGGGGACTGGAGTAGAAGGGGTCCGCTTCGGGAAAAGGCGGCTGGAACAGCTTTTGTTTCATGTGAAACAGCCGTCGGGAAGCGGCAGAAGATGTTTCACGTGAAACATCTCCCGGAAGAGCCCCTGCGGGGGGGGCCGGGAGGATCCGCTCAGGCAAGGTGGTGAAGGCGTTTTGTCGGTTTGGGAACAGTTGGGTTTATGGTTTTGGCAGCACCGCCTTCTGCTTCTGGCAGCGCTTGCCGGTGTTGTCCTTCTGAGCGGCTTTGCCGCGGCTGTCGCCGCGCTGGTTCGAACGCGTCGTCTGGAGGAACGCTACCGCCGGCTGATGATGGGCCGGGACGATCTCGATCTGGAAGAGCTGCTCAGCCACCACGGCGAGCTCATCGGGGAGGCCAAGCGCCACCGCCTGGAGCTCGCTCTTCGTTTGCAAGAGCTGGAGGGTTTGCTGCAGCTGACCGTGGCCGGGGTGGGGTTGGTCCGCTATAATGCATTCCGGGAGACAGGCAGCGATCTGAGCTACTCCCTGGCCCTGCTCGATTCGAACCTGGATGGAGTGGTGTTGACCAGCCTTTTCGGAAGAGACGAGAGCAGGTGTTACGGGAAGCCGGTACAGCGGGGACGATCGAGCCATCACCTCAGCGAGGAAGAGAACCGGGCCCTGGAAGAGGCCGTGAGAAAGATAAACAGCGGGAGCGGCAGAGTTTCTGAAGGCGGGG
>JAAZIG010000248.1 GCA_012510325.1 Bacillota bacterium | reverse complement strand
AGCCATCGAGCTGCTCAACGCCCGGGAGGGGATCGAGCTGATCATCGTCGCCCGCGGCGGCGGCTCCCTGGAGGATCTCGCTCCCTTCAACAGCGAGGCGGTTGCCCGGGCTATCTTTCGCTCGCGCCTGCCGGTGATCTCGGCAGTGGGCCATGAAACCGATTTTACCATCGCCGATTTTGCGGCGGACCTGCGGGCGGCCACGCCGACGGCGGCTGCTGCGGCGGCGCTGCCCCGCCTCGAGGAGCTGCTCCGGCGCGGCGAAAGGCTCAGGGAGAGAAGCGCCCTGGCTTTGCAGCAGCGCCTGCAGCGGGAAAAACAGCTGCTCGACTATACGGTTACCGCCCGTTTTTACCGCCGGCCGCAGGAGCGTCTGCGCCGGGCCGGGGAGGAGCTTTCCCGCATGAGGCAGCGTCTGGAGCGGGCGACGCTTCGCTGTCTGGAGATGAAGGGTTTGTCGCTGGGCGCGCTGGGCGATCGACTGGAAGGGGTCAGCCCGCTTAGGCTGATGGCCCGGGGATACAGCTTTTGCCGGGACGAAGAAGGACGCGCCGTCCGCTCTGTCAGCGGCCTTGCGGTGGGGCAGCGTCTGCGGCTGAGCTTTCGGGACGGTACCGCCCGCTGCCGCATTGAAGAGCTCAAGGAGGGTTCTGAACTTGTCTGAGCTTTCTTATGAAGAGGCGCTGCGCTCTCTGGAAGAGATTGTCGGGCGTCTGGAAAATGAAGAGGTCCCCCTGGAAGAGGCTTTGTCCTCGTTCAAAGAGGGAGTGCGCCTCTCCCGTTACTGCCGCGAAAAGCTGGCGGAGATCGAATTTCAGGTGGAGTACCTGCTCAAGGAGGAGCAGGAGAAGGACAGTCGTGCGGAGGGTGCCGGTGAAGAGGGCTGAGCCCGGGCTTTATCTGGAGCGTCAGCGCGGGAATGTCGACCGCTATCTGGCGGCCCTGCTGGAGGGAGATGCGTCGCCGCCCCGCTTGCGGGAGGCGATGCGCTACAGCGTTGCCGCCGGAGGGAAGCGGCTGCGCCCGCTGCTGACCGTCGCCGCGGCGGAGACGCTGGGTCTGCCCGGCGAGCAGGTTCTCGCGGTGGCGGCGGCTTTTGAGCTGGTTCACACCTATTCGCTCATTCATGACGACCTGCCGGCGATGGATGACGGGATGATGCGGCGGGGCCGTCCGACCTGCCACCGCGCCCACGGGGAGGCGCTGGCCATTCTCGCCGGCGACGCCCTGCTGACGCTCGCTTTTGAGCAGGTCGCCGCCTACGGTCTCCGGGAGGGCTGCGCTGAACGGGCTTTGCAGATCAGCCTGGAGCTGGCCCGGGCCGCCGGCAGGGAGGGGATGGTCGGGGGGCAGGTGCTCGATCTCGAGGCGGAAGGGCGCTCCGTCGATCTGGCGGCGCTGGAGCTGATCGACCGCTGCAAGACCGGGGCGCTGCTGGAGGCGGCGGTGCGCTGCGGTGCTCTTGCCGCGGGGGCGTCGCCGGCGGAGCTCGACTCTCTCAAGGGGTACAGCTCCTGTCTGGGGCTCGCTTTCCAGATCACCGATGATCTGCTCGACAGGGAGGGGAGCACCGCGGAGCTGGGCAAAGATGCCGGCGCCGACGGGGCCCGGGGGAAGGCCACCTTCCCGGCCCTGCTGGGCGCAGAGGCGGCGCGGGAGCGCAGCAAAGAGCTTTACCGCCGGGCGCTGCTTTACCTGGAGGAGCTGGGAAGGCCGGCCGAGCTTTTGGAAGAGCTGGCCCGGCAGCTGGTCTTCAGGGACAGGTAGAGGCGGGGAGAGCCCCGCCGCAGGCGCCTACAGGCGGTATCACTAAAACAGAGGAGGATTATTTCTATGGCCATGTCGGCAAACAGTTGTGATCATTTCTTGGATGTGCTCGCTTCAAAAGCGCCGACCCCCGGGGGCGGGGGCGCGGCGTCCATGGGCGGAGCGATCGGAATGGCGCTTTCGAATATGGTCGGCAATCTCACCGTGGGGAAGAAGAAATATGCCGATGTCGAGGATGAGGTCAAGAAGCTGCTCGAGGAGGGTTATGCGGTCATCGATCGCCTCAAGGCGATGGTGGACGAGGATGCCGAGGCTTTCGCTCCCCTGGCCAAGGCTTACGGGCTGCCCCGGGGGACTCCCGAGGAGAAGGCCCACAAGGAGAAGACCCTGGAGGAATGCTCCAAGGTGGCTCTCTCCGTACCCCTGGAGATCATGCGCCAGTCTTACCGGGGGATCAAGATCCACGAACGGATGGGCCAGATCGGCTCGATGCTGGCGATCTCGGATGTGGGCTGCGGGGTGGCTTTTTTGAAAGCGGCGCTGCAGAGCGCCCATCTCAATGTGCTGATCAATCTGGGGGCGATCAAGGATCAGGCCTACGTCGGTGAGGTCACCGCGGAGATGAATCAGCTCTTGGATGACGGCAGCAAGATTGCCGATGAAACCCTGCAGCTGGTTATCGACAAGATCACTAAATAGAAATTATTAAGGATTAAGGAGGTTGGGACGATGGCTGAAAGATTAAGAGGTAAACCGGTAGCCGATGCCATGAAAGAGGATCTCATCAAGAGGGTTGAGGGGTTGAAAGCAAAGGGGTTAACCCCCAAGATCGGGATTATCAGAGTGGGGGCCAACCCCGACGATCTCTTCTACGAGGGAGGGATCAAGAAAACCAGCGAGGGGGTTGGTGTTTCCTTCGAGGTTTTTGAGCGCAACGAGGATATCGGCCAGGAGGAGCTGGAAAAACTGGTCGGCGATGTTGGAGCGGACAGCTCCATTCACGGGATCCTGCTCTTTGCGCCCCTGCCCAAGCATTTGGATGAGAAGAAGATTCGCGCCCTGATTCCGGTGGAGAAAGACGTCGACTGCATGACTCTGGGCGGCGCGGGCAAGGTCTTTGCCGATGACGTGACCGGATTCCCCCCGTGCACCCCGACAGCCTGCATGGAGATATTGAAGTTTTACGATATCCCCCTGAAAGGGAAAGAAATTACCGTTGTCGGCCGCTCCATGGTTGTCGGCAAGCCGATGGCGATGCTGCTGCTGCGCGAACATGCCACCGTGACGATCTGTCATTCGCGCACCGTTGATCTGGACAAGGTCTGCGCCGCCGCCGATATTCTGGTGGCCGCGGTGGGCCGGGCCAAGATGATCGGTAAAGACTACGTCAAGCCCGGTCAGATCGTTATCGACGTGGGGATCAACGCCGATCCCGACAATCCCGGCAAGTATTGCGGCGACGTCGACTACGAAGCGGTGGAGCCCATCGTTGAGAAGATCACACCCGTTCCCGGCGGCGTCGGCTCCGTCACGACGATTATGCTGCTGAAGCATACCGTCATCGCTTGCGAACAGCAGAACTAGAACCAATAAATATGACAGGAGGGAACCCCCTCCTGTCATATTTTCCCTGAGCCACGGGTGAGCCACGGGGACGGATCTCCTGGCTCATTTTTCCCTGCACCTCGGTGGCGGATCTCTGGTGCGGTTCCACTTTACTGAGCAGCGGCGGGTTCTCGGCGATGAGTCAAAGTCACCGTCCCCCTGACTCACTGCATCTCCGACTCACTGATGCTTGGGTGGGGGGTACCTTGAGAAAGGAAAATGAGCCACGGGGACGGATCTCCTGGCTCATTTTGGGTGCGCTGCGGGGATGTTCTCCCGGTGCACTTTTGGTGATTCAAAGAGTAGCGCCAGTGTACAGATCCTTCGGGCTGCGCCCTCAGGATGACAATAATGCCCAGATGCACTGACGATGCGGCTT
>JAAZIG010000247.1 GCA_012510325.1 Bacillota bacterium | reverse complement strand
GGCCGGCCCAGCGTCAAGGAGCGATCGGTGACCAGGTAAAGTCTGCCGATGCTCATGGCTTCACCTGCCACTTAGCCGCGATCTGTTCGCGGTTCAGATTGTAGACGGCGTCAATAAAATGTAGCTGCAGGCTGCCCGGTCCGCAGGCCTGCTCCATCGCCAGCTCCCCGGCGATACCCATGACCGCCATGGCGTGGGCCGCCGCCGCAGGGAAATGGGGGTTAACTGCGGCAAAGGCGCCGCAGAAGGCGCTGGCGGTGCAGCCCATGCCGGTCACCCGGGTCATCAGCGGATCGCCGTTGTGTACCCGGTACACCTGTGCGCCATCCACGATATAGTCAACAGCGCCGCTGACACAAACGGTGCAGCTCTCTCTTTCTGCCAGGGATTGTGCCGCCTGCAGCGACTCTTCGGCGGCGGCGCTACTGTCGACTCCCCTGGTGGTGGCTTCAGCGTCGACCATCGCCTGAATCTCTGAGGCATTGCCGCGAATGATATCGGCTCCGCCCTTCTCCAGCAGTTCACGCAGGGTGCGGTTGCGGTACGGGGTTGCTCCGGCCCCGACGGGATCGAGCACCACCGGTATCTGAAGCTCTTTCGCCCGCAGGATCGCCCGGTGCATTCCCTGTACCCAGGGCGGGCTCAACGTGCCGATATTGACTACGAGGGCACCAGCCATCGTCACCATTTCCGCCGCCTCCTCCAGGGCATGAGCCATCACCGGTGATGCGCCCAGAGCCAGAAGGGCGTTGGCCGTCGGGTTCATCACCACATAGTTGGTAATATTGTGGACCAGCGGAGCGCTCTCCCTGATCCTAACCAGATCCCCCCAGATAGATTCAGCGCTGATTTTCAACTAAGCTCCTCCTTTGAACAATGCACATTAAAAAGGCCACCCGCTAAGGTGGCTCACAGGAATCTTCCTTCCTGCGCCGGTATTACCGCGGATCAGGTTCGTCGGTATTCCCCACAGCTTCAAGCAAGGGGAGATCTCAGCCTGGTTTCTCCAAGCTCCCGAGGAAGTAAGACTTATTTTCTACAATTGTATCATATTGTGCTTCTCCGGCAAGAGGTGGGCCAGGTCTTGTTTATGGAGCTGACCACAACCGCCTGTTTGAAGGAGTGATTGCAACCATCCAAAAGATACCCGGTTGCATTTACTTTGTCGACTAGCACTCCGTTTATAGTTCTAAAGGTTCAATAAATCAAAGTTGACACTGATAGCAAATTCTGCTATTATTTATCCAAGTAAGGTATATTCGTAATTGTCTAGCAATATATTTTAAGCTGTTCTTCTGGAGGAGATAAAAGTGCCCAATCCTGCTTTTTCGGCAAAGGATGAACGAGGCCTTACCCTGATTGAGGTGCTCGTGTCGGTCACCCTGTTGGTTTTGATGAGCATGAGCTTCGCCCCCGCATTGATGTTTGTTCTGGAAACATCGGAACGAAACCGCATCCGGACCGTAGGAACCGCTATAGCTAATGAAGTCATCGAAGAACTTCGGGCTAAGACTTTTGATGAGATCCTCGTGGGAGAGCAAGAAGATGTGAGGACTGTAGACGGGCGTGATTATAAAGTTCTGACCATGATCAACTGGATGGAGCTCAGTGGAAGCGGCGCCGCCAGTGGGGACTATAAAGAGATTAGTGTATCGGTTTCACTTCCTAGTAATGCTTATGCCAGTAGGGGCACAACGATTATTTTAGACACTAAAATTTCCCGAGATTATGCTCTACCTATAATCGATGGTGCAAATATTAGGATCCAAGCTTATCGGGGCTGGACTGAGGAAGAAGAACCGGACACAATTCAAAACCTAAAAATCGAGCTTGTTGAAGAAAACGGTATCAAACATGATGCCAGGACTAATGAACATGGCTCTGCACTGTTTTTGGGCCTTAATGAGGGAGATTACACCATACATCCAGTTCTTACTAGCGTTAGCCCTAACGGTATGATCACGTTGCCTGGTAGTTCTTTTGAAGTATATATAGTGGAAGGCCTAACGGAGGATATCGTAATTTTAGCAGAAGAACCCTGTCAACTTACGGTTAATTTTTTAAATGTGGATGGAGATCTCCTCGAAATTAACGGGAAAGCAACTTTGGTAACACCTTTTAAAGATGAAAATATGGAAATAGGCGAAACGGATCCTACACAGGAAAACTGGTTTACCTTTGAAGAGACGATCTCAGGTAAATCCAAGGTTGTATTTGATGGACTTTGGCCGGTGGGAGTTGGTAGCCCCGGTTTTGAAAATTATAACCTTATTGTGGAAGGTTTAAAGGAAGGAACGGAATATTATTACCAATTATTTGAAGATGAAAACCGGAGTTGGAATGGGACTTTTGACTATCCGGGGCATAGTCGGAATATTAATGTAATCCTTATTGAAATAGTGGATGAAGGGGAAGAAGACTAAGGCGAATCTGGCGGTTCCTAAAGTAAACCGATGATGTCAAGAAGGTGATAAATTATGTTTATGAAAATGAAGGCTGCGATTAGGGATTGCCGGGGTATAACGCTTATCGAGTTGTTGGTAGCGTTAAGCTTACTGGGGCTTGTGGCAGCAGCTGCCTTTAACTATTTTGGATTTGCGCAAAAAAGTTGGCAAATGGCCAGTGCTGAAGCGGCTGTAGAATCAGAAGCGCGGTTACTGTTGATGCAGCTGGAACGCGACATCCGTGCGGTGAAAAGGGGTAGCGAAGATCAACCGGGAATTGAAATTATTGATGAAGGCCGCGGTGTAAAGCTGCACAACTTCTTGGGCACAGAAGAAATTATAATTGAATACAATTATTTGGCAAACGGCAATCTGCAGAGAATCGAATCCACATCGGAGGGTGTTAGGGAAACGGAATATGAAAATATATACCTTTATGACGAAGAAAACGTGCCTGTGGTGTTGTTCACCCTTGTCGGCACCAATCAGGTAAAGCTGAGATATTTTGTTAAACCTTCTACAGATAAGTATGGTAAAAAGATAGAGGTTGATACCGTTTTTACTATTCGCAACAAGGGGGTTAATTAGATGAAAGGCAAATTTGGGAAAAACCAGAGAGGGATGTTGCTAGCCTGGGTTTTAATGCTCCTTGCTTTTCTTTCGATCCTAACTGTTGCTGCCCTAACTCTAGCCTCGAACCAATTTAATTTGGGTCATCGTTACTCATCTTCTGTCAAATCTCTACATTATGCCGAGGCTGGAATTCATCATTACTTGGCCTATATGAACAGCGAAGACAGCCCTACCCGGGGGGAGCCTTTACCGCTGGATGAGGATATCCCTTACGAAGACGGTTTCTACCGTTTGAAAGAAATTGACAAACAAAGTGGCCATATGATTCTTCGGTCTACCGGGTGGAATAAAACGGCATCCGGCGCCAAGAGCGATCCGCGGACAATAGATATGGTTTTGAAGAAACGCACATTTACCGAATTCGGATATTTTTCAGATGATGATGGGAGCAATATTTGGTTAACAAGCAGTGACAAAATTTATGGGCCCTATCATACCAATTCTAATTTACACATAAAGGGAAATCCTACTTTTTACTCCCCGGTAAGTTTCGCCAACCGGATCTGTTATAATCGCACTCTTCTTCCAAAAACATGTAAGACAGAGCATACGGGTCGGGTTCGACAGGACATCTTCAGCTGGAATGACCCAGATTTTCGTCAGGGAATTGTCCGTACAGCGCCGATAGCTTTACCGGAGACGAATGTGGAGCTAAAAAGTTTGGCTCAAAATGGAGGCTTATACCTATACGGGATGACCTGTATAAAATTAGATGGTAACGATGGTATCATTGTTCGGAACCATAGTTATAATAATGGCGCATCTACAAGACTACGTCAAGGTGATCCAGACTTTCCTGCAAACGGTGTTATTTACGTAGATGGCCTTGGAGCTCCTCAGGATAAGTTTCTAACGGAGGGTGGCAACGCGTTTGTAGCTGGAATGTTAAAAGGACGATTGACCATTGCCGCAAAAAATGATATCTACATTACTGGTAAAGATCCGACACAGTGGATTCCAACCCGGAAATGGTACGAGTGGGTTAGTTTTTACCAGGATAAATATAACGGTATTGATGTAGGTCCCTTTATAGGTATTAAATATGCTAACACTACTTTTACACCGATAATAGAAGATGGAGATATCATTGGATACGACGCTCAAGGAAACGATATGCTTGGCCTCATCGCAGAAAGGGATATCAAGCTTTTAACCTCGGGCTGGTTTTTAATAGATGGGAATACACAGTATGACAAGTTACTTTGGAGTAATGTTGACTCTAATCCAAAAAATGATGTGATCATTTACGCTGCTCTCTTTGCAGTTAACGGCAGCTTTGAGAACCCGGCGTACTGGCGTGGTATTCTGGGAAAGGATAAGTCCATAATTATTAGAGGATCGATCATTCAAAAATACCGCGGGAAAATGGGATTGGACTTGGGTGATGGTATTATCAGTGCAGGTTTTGACAAAGATTTCGCTCATGATAACAGGATGCTTAGCGATTCTCCGCCGCATTTTTTGGTACCTGAAGAATCGGGCTGGGAGATGATTGAATGGACCGAAACCCGGGATCACCTTACCGCTGACGGAGCGGCATAAACCCGGCAATACAAATTCAGTATCCCAGCTACAGTTACATTGAATACCTTAGATAAGGCGCTACGCGCCTTATCTTTTTACCCGTAAATGTTGCGTCATTGCTAAAACGCAGCTCCGTTAAAACTTCACTGTTGCTAGAGGGTTTGCCGCCCGTTTGCAGAAAATAAGAGTATAGGCAAAAATAACAATTTAGATAAGCGAGGGGATAATCTATGTTTGTTAAAGATTATATGACGCCAAGTCCGGTGACCGTATCTCCCGATGATCTGTTGGGGGATGCCCTCGATTTGATGAAAAAGCATTCCATTCGGCGACTTCCGGTCGTGTCGCGAGGAAAGATTGTCGGCCTCGTGACGGAGCAGGATCTGATGAAAGCATCTCCTTCTTCTGCAACCAGCTTATCGGTCTGGGAGATCAACTACCTGTTTTCCAAGATCAGAATTAAAGATATGATGACCAAGGAGATCTTCTCGATTAAATCCGACACCATCCTGGAGGAGGCGGCGCTGATCATGCAGAAAAAGCAGATCAGCACCCTGCCGGTGCTGGAGAACAACAAACTGGTCGGTATCATTACGGAGAGCGATATTTTCAAGGCATTTATCGATATCTTGGGGTTGAACCATCCCAGCCTCAGGGTTACTCTGTTGGTGGAGGATCAGGTGGGCGTGCTCAAGAGCATCTCCGAGATAGTTGACGCAGCGGGGATCAATATCGTTTCCACCATCGTCCAGCGCTCCTCCGACAACCGGGTTCACCTTATTCTGCGTCTGGCGACGAAAAATGCCGAGCAAGTCACCAAAATCTTCGAAAAGGCCGGGGTTGAGGTGTCTCATATCTGTTAAACAGTAAAATCACAGCTAATTTCAGGAGGATGCTTGAAACGGTCCCCCTTGGGAAAGGGGGACTTTGATTTGAGCGCTTGCAGATAAAGAGGTATCCTTAACCGAAGAAGGAATTAACCGCAGGATCAAGAATATACTATCGTCAAAAAGAGCGCCTGAGGCGGCGCTAAAATTCACCGGAGGTGGAGCATGGCAGTTCAAATGAAAGGAAAAGATGTACTCTCTATACACGAATTAAGCCGGGAAGAGGTCCGGCAGATCTTGGAAACGGCGAAGATTTTGAAGCTGAAGAACCTGACCGGCGAGCCCTTTCAGCCGCTAAAGGGTAAAACACTGGGGATGATCTTTCAGAAATCTTCCACCCGGACGCGGATCTCCTTTGAGGTGGCCATGTGGCAGCTGGGCGGCTACGCTCTCTTTTTAAACACTGCCGATCTGCAGCTGAACCGCGGTGAAACTATTGCCGATACCGCCAGGGTGTTGAGCCGCTATCTGGATGCTATCATGATCCGTACTTATGCTCATCAGGAGGTCCTCGATCTGGCGGCAAACAGCACCGTGCCGGTAATCAACGGCCTGACCGACCGGTTTCATCCCTGCCAGGCTCTGACCGATCTTTTCACCATAGCCGAGAAAAAAGAAACGCTGGCCGGCCTGAACCTGGTCTATCTTGGAGATGGCAACAATATGGCTCATTCGCTGATTTTTGGAGGAGCAAAAGTGGGGTTGAATGTAACCGTCTGCTGCCCCCCGGGCTATCAGCCCGATTCGGAGATCGTTTCACAGGCGCAGGCGGATGCACTGCCAACCGGTGCGCAGATCGCCATCTCTCATGACCCTGCCGAAGCGGTCAGGCAAGCCGATATTATCTACACAGATGTCTGGACCAGTATGGGCCGGGAGAAGGAGCACGCGGAGAGGGTGAAGATGCTCAGCCCCTATCAGGTTAACCGCGCTTTGCTGGAAAATGCCGGGGAGAAAGCCCTGGTGATGCACTGCTTGCCGGCACACCGGGGTGAAGAGATCACCGATGAGGTGATGGATGATCCCCGGTCCATTGTCTTTGATCAGGCCGAGAACCGCCTTCACGTGCAAAAAGCGATTCTGTCTCTGGTAATCTAAATTATACGAACCGAGGTGCCACCGTTGGATCAAGCAAAAAGAGTTATCATCATGGGTGCTGCCGGACGCGATTTTCACAATTTTAATGTCACTTTTCGTGACAATCCCAAGTACCGTGTGGTCGCTTTTACCGCGACACAGATCCCCGATATCGAGGGACGGGTTTACCCTGCGGAGCTGGCCGGGAAACTGTATCCGGAAGGGGTGCCGATTCATCCCGAGGAAGAGCTCGTTTCGCTCATCAGCAAGGAGCAGGTTGACGAGGTCATCTTCGCTTACAGCGACGTGACGCACAGCGAGGTGATCTCAAAAGCATCTGTCGTCATGGCGGCAGGAGCCGACTTCAAGCTGCAGGGTCCCGGGGCTACCATGCTCTCGTCAAAGAAACCGGTCATCGCCGTCACCGCCGTTCGCACGGGGGTGGGGAAGAGCCAGACTACGCGGCGAATCTGCGATATATTGCGTGAAAAAGGAAAACGGGTGGTGGTAGTGCGCCATCCGATGCCGTACGGGGATCTTGCGGCACAGACCTGCCAGCGCTTCGCCGACTATGACGATCTCCATCGCCATGACTGCACCATTGAAGAGCGGGAAGAGTACGAGCCACACTTGGATCGCGGTATCGTGGTCTATGCAGGAGTCGATTATGGAAAGATCCTTGAGGAAGCGGAAAAAGAGGCCGACATTATTGTCTGGGACGGCGGCAACAACGACTTTTCGTTTTACCGGGCCGATCTCTACATCACCATGGTCGATCCCCACCGGCCCGGCCATGAACTGAGCTATCATCCCGGTGAGACAAACCTGCGTTTAGCCGATGCTGTAATCGTCAACAAGGTCGAGACGGCCACCCTTGAGGGGATCAATACTGTCC
>JAAZIG010000246.1 GCA_012510325.1 Bacillota bacterium | reverse complement strand
TTGTTTCGATGCTCACCTCAACCTGCCGCGGCGCCACCGAGATCAAGATCAGACCGCGCGGCGCTTTCCCCCTGACCTGAACCTGATGCGTGCCCGCTTCCACCTCTGTCAGATCGAGATAAGCCTCCAGTTCACTTTCGGCAAGCTCATCGAAGGTGCCGGGCAGCCCCTCCAAAGTCATATCCACAGTCTGCGGCATCTTCACCACGGTCAGCCCCGGATCCAGATTTTCATAACTCAGGGGAACCTCCTGAATGATCTTACGCACCGCTGTGCTCCTGGTGATATCGTCACCGGTAACAAATAGCCACAGGATTACCGCCAGAAAGGCGGCGAGGAGCAGATTCAAATTAAAACGGCTGAGAAACTTATCCATGGCTACTTGTTATTCCTCCAGGGCCATAAATTCAAGTTGAGACCTTCCGTTTGAGGGGGAGCGCAGAGCTCAATAAGGATCTCGCGCAGCTTCTTCTCATCAAGATAGCGGGTCAGAACACCGTTATGGGCTACGGAGACAATTCCGGTTTCATCGGAAACAATTAAGGCAACGGCATCGGATTGTTCCGTTACCCCGAGCCCGGCCCGGTGCCTCGCGCCCAGCTCCTTATCCAGATAGGGATCGTCGGTCAGGGGAAGATAGCAGCCGGCGGCGGCGATCTGGTTCCCCCGCAAAATCACCGCGCCGTCGTGAAGGGGGCTCAGGGGAAAGAAGATATTGACCAGCAGCTCGGCGGAGATAGTCCCGTCGATGGCGATTCCCGTATCGACCCAGTCCTTCAGACCGGTATCGCGCTCAATGACGATGAGCGCTCCAATTCTTTTCTTCACCAGGGCGGGAATCGCTTTCATCAGCTCTTCCAGAAAATGATCAAACTCCTGGGGATCCCAGCTCCAGGAGGAAGGTTTGAATATTTTGCCCCGCCCGAGCTGCTCCAGGGCACGGCGCAGCTCCGGCTGAAAGACAATGGGGATGGCGATGAGCCCGACGGTCATCACCTTTTCCAGGATCCAGTTCAGGGTCTTCATCCCGATCTTATCGCTGATAATCATTGCCAGGAGCAGGATCACCAGCCCCTTGACCAGCTGCTCCGCCCTCGTACCGCGGATGATTAGAATCAGGCGATAGAAAACATAGCCCACAATGATGATGTCGATAACGTCTAGATAGCCTATATTCAACTGGAGTATGGCCGTAACAATACGATCCCAAATCACTTTTCGGTTACTCCCTCTTTTAGCTGCTGGTTGTGTAAGATTGTTTCATTGCTATTTCGCCCTGTCTCCGGCAAAACCCTTCAACGGGGCAGCGGAAATAGTCACCTTCGTGAAATCCGCTGACCGGCCCAGAATTCCCGGTCAAGTCCGACCAGCAGGGCGCTCATGCCGACAAGGCCGCCGAGGTTGAACAGGATCATCAGGGCATTCAGCGAATCGGCAAAGGCCCAGACCGGGCGAAGCCCGCCAAGAGCGCCGACAACGATGCCGATGATCCAGAGAAGGCGGTAAAGATAGCGGCCCCGATCAAAAATATACTGAAAGCACTGCTCTCCATAATAGGACCAGGAAAGAAGGGTGGAAAAAGCAAACAGGATCAGCGATGCGCTGACAATGAAGTGGCCTGACACCGGGAGGACCTCATTGAAAGCCGCTGCTGTGAGGGAGGCCCCCTCCAGCGAACCGGTCCAGGCACCCGTTACCAGAAGAACGAGCGCCGTCATCGTGCAGATGACATAGCTGACGATAAAGACCTCGACGATACCCCAGAGGCCCTGGCGGACGGGATGATCAGTGACCGCAGCGGCATGGGCAATTGAAGCGCTGCCCAGGCCGGCTTCATTGCTGAAGACGCCGCGGATGACTCCGTAGTGGACCGCCTGCAGCACCCCGGCACCGGCAAATCCCCCCGCCGCAGCCCGGCCGCTAAAAGCGCTCCTGATGATCTCCCCCAGGGCCGGGACAATCTGGCAGCGGCAGATGAACAAAACCGCCAGGGAACCGCCGACATAGAGCAGGGCCATCACCGGAACCAGCTTCTCCGTAATTCCACCGATGCGGCGGATCCCTCCCAAAATGACCAGGGCCACCAGCACGGCGAGGACGATCCCGGTGAACAGGGGGGTGATCCCAAAAGCAGTCTGCAGAACACCGGCGACGGAGTTGGCCTGAACCAGATTGCCAATCCCAAAAGCGGCGGCGGCGCCAAAAAAAGCATAGGCCAGACCCAGCCCGGGGCGCCTCAAGCCGTCCCGCAGGGCGTACATGGGGCCGCCGGCAAAGCTGCCGCCGGGGGAGGCGACCCGGAATCGTACCGCCAGCACGATCTCGGCAAACTTGGTGGTCATTCCGAAAAAGGCGGAGACCCACATCCAGAAGATGGCGCCGGGGCCGCCCAGAGTGATCGCCGTGGCCACCCCGGCGATATTGCCGGTGCCCACGGTGGCGGCGAGCGCGGTGGTTAAAGCCTGAAACGGGGAGATCGCCCCTTTCCCCGCAGGCCCATCTTTCCGGCCGAGGCGGCCCAGAGTCAGGCGGAAAATTGAGCAGAAACGCCGCAGCGGAATAAAGCCGCTGCGCAGGGTCAGGAACAGCCCCGCCGCCACGAGCAAAACAGCCGCCGGCCACCCCCCGAACCAGTACATGAGAGCCCCCATTTGGGCACCGATCTTCAACAGCCGCCCGACAGTATCTGCCGCGATCTGCAAAACCCCCTGTTGGCCTCAGGATCTTTTTCTTGGACATTTTGAGGCCGGCACAACCGCACCCCGGAGACTAAAACATCCTCCTGATAATATGATACTCCTCTTCCACAATCTTTAAAACGGAAAGGAGCGGTTTGCCCTGATTATAGCGACTCTGCCCAGGGAAGAACGGAAAATGGAAGGAAATGCAAAACTGGAATGGGGCGTCCCTCCAGACAAGGGCTCGCCTGTGGAGAAGGTGATCTGATCCGGGATTCCCGAGCTCATCACCGCGGATTCTGCCCCGGCCGGGGTTAAGGCAAACGAGATGCTCCGGTTCTCCGGGCAGCATTTCGGTCCGGAGCCGGGCTCACCGCTTCGACGGTTATAAAAATTTCAAATCATATCCACACAAACAGTCACCATGAAATCTTATTACTGATCTTCCGCACCCTTGTTCTTTGAAAATATAATTTAAATTTCTCCACTTTTAGGAAGGTACTACAGCTGCCTCTGTCGAATGAGATAATAACCATAACAG
>JAAZIG010000245.1 GCA_012510325.1 Bacillota bacterium | reverse complement strand
TGCGGGATCTGCGCCCGGGCGGGAGCGCCGGCAGCGGCCGGGTTACCGTTATCGACCGGCGCGGCGTGCACGACCGCGCCGCCGCCGTGAAACAAATTTTGAACTCCGCCGGCGGCGTACCGACAGTTATCTTCGCGGCGACAAAAAGGAGGCAGGTTGCTCTGGAGGGGCAGCTGCCGCCGGCGCCGCCCCTTGCTTTTCTCAGCAGCGGGAGGGATAATTATGAGAGGGGTCTGGCCGTTTCTCCGGAGGGGTGGCGGCAGCTTATTCTTTACGATCTGCCCCTCTCCGGAAAGATGCTCGAGCCCTTTTTCAAGGGCTGCCCCGGCGGCGGTGCGGTGAAGATCCACCTGCTCTACAGCGAAGCCGATGGCAAGCGCAACGACCTGCTGCTCGGAGCGGCACTGCCCTCGCCCGGGGCCCTGGAGGCGCTCTACCGGGCCTGGTCCGAAGCCGCCGCCGCCGGGGAGAGCGAATTTCCGGGGAAGCTGCGCGAAACTCTGGGCTTCCCGGCGGGGGAAAAGTTTTGGGAGCGCTCCCTGAAGATCTTTGACGAGGCCGGCCTCGCCCGCAGCGGGGCGCCGCTCCCGCCGGAGGCTCTTGCGGCGCTGGAGCAGCTCTTTGACTCGTCGCCGCTCTTCCAGGCGGCGCAAAAGAGGCGGGAGAGCTGCCTCCGCTATCAGGAGCAGCTGCTGGAAAGCTCCCCCGAGGAGCTGGCCGCTTTCTGGGACAAGCAGCTGAAGGGCTGATCGGCCCCGGCTCCGGAAGGGGTGGGGCGGGACCGTTCTTTGCTTAACAATAAATGGAATCGGTGAAGAAGATGCCGGTTAAAGAGAAAAAATTAGTGAAGTTGAAACAGCTGCTGGCGCGCCACTACCCCGGCGAAGAGGAGTGGGCCATGGTGGAGAGGGCTTACGACGTGGCCCGCCGCGCTCACAGCGGACAGCGCCGCGAATCGGGTGAATCGTTTATCAGCCATCCTCTGGGGGTGGCCAAGATTCTGGCGGAGCTGGGGCTCGATCTGACCACCATCGTTGCCGGACTGCTCCACGATGTCGTCGAGGATACCGCCGTCACTCTGGCGGAGATCCGCGAGCTCTTCGGGGAGGAGACCGCCGCTTTGGTCGACGGAGTGACCAAGCTGAGCCGCCTCGATTTTGCCTCCCGGGAGGAGCAGCAGGCCGAAACCCTGCGGAAGATGTTCATCGCCATGGCCGAGGATATCCGTGTTGTTTTGATCAAGCTCGCCGACCGCACCCACAATCTGCGCACCCTGCACTATCTGGATTCGCGCCGGCAGCAGGAGATCGCCCGGGAGACGATGGAGATCTATGCGCCGCTGGCCCACCGGCTGGGCATCTACAAGATCAAGTGGGAGCTTGAGGACAACGCTTTCCGCTATATCCAGCCCGGGGCCTACTACGGGCTCGTTGACAAGCTGGCCAAAAAGAGGCGGGAGCGGGAGCAGTTCATCAACCGGCTGATCAATATTATTCAGAAGCGGCTGGAAGCGGTGGGGATGACCGCGGAGATCTCCGGCCGTCCGAAGCATCTTTACAGCATCTACTACAAGATGAAGGAACAGGACAAGGACCTCAGCGAGATCTACGACCTCACCGCCATCCGGGTTATCGTCGACTCGGTGAAGGACTGCTACGGCGTCCTGGGGACGGTTCATGCAATCTGGAAACCGATCCCCGGGCGCTTCAAGGACTATATCGCCATGCCGAAGCCGAATATGTACCAGTCGCTCCATACGACTGTCGTTGCCGCCGAGAATGAGCTGGTCGAGATTCAGATCCGCACCTGGGAGATGCACCGCACCGCCGAATACGGCATCGCCGCACACTGGCGCTACAAGGAGAAGATCACCGACGAACGCGAATTCGATCAGAAATTGGCCTGGCTGCGCCAGCTCCTTGAATGGCAGCAGGATTACCGCGACGCCCGCGATTTCATCGAAAACTTAAAGCTCGACCTCTTCGCCGACGAGGTTTTTGTCTTCACCCCCCGCGGCGATGTCATCGATCTCCCCGCCGGCTCCATCCCCATCGATTTTGCCTACAAAATTCATACCGATGTCGGCAACAGCTGCACCGGCTCGCGGGTCAACGGGCGCCTCGTCCCTCTCGATTACATCCTGAAGACGGGGGATATCGTCGAGATCATCACCGGCAAGCACAGCTCGCCCAGCCGCGACTGGCTCAATATGGTGAAAAGCGCCCAGGCGAAGACCAAGATCCGCGGCTGGTTCAAGCGGGAGCGCCGCGAGGAAAATATTGAAAAAGGGCGCGAGATGGTCGAGCGGGAGAACCGGCGGCTCGACTACGATCTGCGGCAGCTGCTGAAAAGCGATCTTGTGGAGGAGGTTGCCGGCAAATTCAACCTGCAGTCGGCCGATGATCTCTACGCCGCCGTCGGCTACGGCGGGATCACCGTGCGCCAGGTTATCGGCAGGCTGCGCGAGGAGTACCGCCGCAAATACGGCGTCAAGGAAGATCCTCTGCCGGAGGTGCGGCCGGAGCGTCGTCCCCCCGACGCCGCCCCCGGGGTGGTTGTCGAGGGAATCGACAATATTCTGGTCCGCTTTGCCCGCTGCTGCAACCCCGTGCCCGATGATGATATCGCCGGGCTGGTCACGCGCGGCCGGGGGGTCTCCATCCACCGCTGCGACTGTCCCAACCTGAAGGCGTACCGCCCCGACGGCGGAAGGCTGCTGGGCGCTTCCTGGGAGGACCATGCCGAGCGGGCTTACCAGGTGACGGTGGAGGTTTCGGCGCACGATCGGACCAACCTTCTGGCCGATGTCACCGCGGCGATCAGCGAATGCAAGATTCAGATCACCGCGGTAAACGGGCGCACCGAGGCGGACGGCACGGCGACCATTCACCTGACGCTGGGGGTCAAGGACCGCCGGCAGCTGGAGCAGGTGATGAACCGGATCAAACGGGTCAAGGATATCTACAGCGTGCGCCGCCATCTTTACTGGAAAAATTGAAACGGACTGTCTGGAGGGATCGGGAGTGCGAGCGGTAGTGCAGCGTGTGGCCGGGGCTGAAGTGACCGTGGCCGGCGAGACGGTCGGGCGCATCGGCGCCGGGCTGGTCGTCTATCTGGGGGTGGGCCGCGGCGACAGCGCCGCCGACTGCCGCTACCTGGCGGAGAAGATCGCCGGGCTGCGCATCTTTGAGGACGACAGCGGGCGGATGAACCGCTCCGTCAGGGAAACGGGGGGGAGTATCCTGTGCCTCTCCCAGTTCACCCTCTACGGGGACTGCCGCAAAGGGCGCCGGCCCAGCTTTACCGCGGCGGCGCTGCCGGAGGAGGCGGCGGGGCTTTTTGAGGAGTTCTGCTCCCGGCTCCGCGAGGCCGGGCTGCCCCTGGCCACGGGCCGCTTCGGGGCGACGATGCGCATCAATCAGGTCAACGACGGTCCGGTGACGATCCTTTTAGACAGCGGCAAAGCTTTTTAAGCGGAGTCCGGTTCACCGGAAAAGCTGCTTTTTACAGCGCCGGCCGGGCTCGCTTTTACCATGAGGACATTATTTGAGGAGGGGAAGGGGATTGCACTATCGGGCGCCCCGGGGGACCCGGGACCTGTTGCCGGGGGAGATTGAGAAATGGCACTTTCTGGAGGAAGTGTTTCGAGAGCTGAGCTCCCTGTACGGCTACGGCGAGATTCGCACACCATATTTTGAGCAAACCGATCTTTTCGTTCGCAGTGTCGGCGAGGAGACCGATATCGTTTCCAAGGAGATGTACACCTTCCAGGATCGCGGCGGCCGCAGTCTGACCCTGCGGCCCGAGGGAACCGCCCCGGTGGTCCGGGCCTATCTGGAGAATAACTTGAGAGAGGGACCGCAGCCGGGCCGGTATTACTACATGGGGCCGATGTTTCGCTACGACCGGCCCCAGGCGGGGCGCTACCGTCAGTTTCACCAGGTGGGGCTGGAGCTTTTCGGAGCGGCCCATCCCGCCGCCGATGCCGAGGTGATCGCCTTTTCCAACAGGTTTCTGCAGGCGCTTCACCTGGAGAACTTCACTCTAGAGCTGAACAGCATCGGCTGCCCCGACTGCCGCCCCGCTTACAGCGAAGCGCTCCTCGCTTTTTTGCGCCCCCTGCAGGGGGAACTGTGCCCGGATTGCCGGCGCCGTTACGCGGAGAACCCCCTGCGGGTCCTCGATTGCAAGGAGGAGCGCTGCGGCGAGCTGGTGCGTCCGGCACCGCTGCTGACGGAGCACCTCTGCCCCGGTTGCCGGGAGCATTTTGCCGGGCTGCAGCAGATCCTCGAACGGCTGCGGATCCCGTACCGGCTGAACCCGGGTTTGGTCCGCGGACTCGATTACTACAGCCGCACCGCTTTTGAATTTGTTCCCGGCGACCGCGGCGGCGGCTCGCTGGGCGGCGGCGGGCGCTACGATTATCTGGTTGAACACTGCGGCGGACCGGCGACGCCCGGTGTGGGCGTCGCTTTCGGCGTGGAGCGGCTGCTGGCCGCGGCGGAGGCTGCGGCGGAGCCGCCGTTTAGCGCAGGGGAGCCCCCGCTTTTTATCGCTTCCGCCGGCGAGGGGCTCGCCTGGGAGGCCCTCAGCCTCGCCGAAGAGCTCCGCCGCCGGGGCCTCGCCGTGGAGACGGAGCTGCTCGAGCGCAGCCTGAAAGGGCAGATGAAGTTTGCCGGCCGCAGGGGTTTTCCGGTGGTGCTGCTGCTAGGCTCCCGGGAGCTGGCGGCAAATACGGTCACCCTGCGGCGTATGGAAACAGGCGAGCAGGAAGAGATCCCCCGGGACAGGCTGGCGGAAAGGCTGCTGCAGGAGCGGCGCTCAGCGGACCGCGGGGCCGCGCTGCCGGCAGGGGAAACGACCACTGCCGCCGCTTTCCTTGCGGAAGAGCCCCCGGGCTGCGGGGAGCTGCGCGCGGCCGACGGGGGCACAACAGTGGCCCTCCACGGCTGGGTGCAGCGGCGGCGCGATCACGGCGGCCTTCTCTTTATCGACC
>JAAZIG010000244.1 GCA_012510325.1 Bacillota bacterium | reverse complement strand
GCGATGCTGGTCTATCGCTCGCGGATGCACAGCTATCGGGATCTGCCGCGGCGTATCGCCGAGCTCGGGCTGGTGCACCGCCATGAACTCTCCGGCACCCTGCAGGGACTGCTGCGCGTGCGCAGCTTTACCCAGGACGATGCTCACCTCTTCATGACCCCGGACCAGATTGAGGCGGAGGTTGCTGCGGTCATCGAGATGGTCGATCAATTTTACCGCGTCTTCGGCTTCAACTACCGCGTTGAGCTGAGCACCAGGCCGGCCAAGGCGATGGGCGCTGTGGCGATGTGGGACCGGGCCGAGGCGATTCTGGAGCGGGTGCTGCAGGCAAAGGGGCTTCCTTACCGGATTAATGAAGGCGACGGCGCCTTTTACGGTCCGAAAATAGATTTTCATCTGGAAGACTGCCTCGGCCGCAGCTGGCAGTGCAGCACGGTGCAGCTTGATTTTCAGATGCCCGAAAAGTTCGATCTGAGCTATATCGGCGCCGACGGCCAGAAGCACCGCCCGGTGGTGATCCACCGCGTCATCTACGGGGCGATCGAAAGGTTTCTCGCTCTGCTCATCGAGCATTATGCCGGTGCTTTTCCGGCCTGGCTGGCTCCGCAGCAGGCGGTGGTGATCCCCATCACCGAGAAGCAACATGAATACGCCGACTCCGTTCGCACCGCTCTGAGCGACGCTTCCTTCAGGGTTTACTGCGACGATCGCAACGAGAAGGTGGGCTACAAAATCCGGGAGGCGCAGCTGAAGAAGATTCCGTATATGCTCATTGTCGGCGCTCGCGAGTTCGAGAAGAGCCAGGTGGCGGTTCGCCACCGTGAGGAAGGCGACCTCGGACCCCGGCCGCTCGAAGAATTCATCGAACGGTTGCAGCGGGATATTGAGGAGAAAAAATAATTTGACCCGACCACCTTTATCTGGTATGCTCCGGATAGAGCTTAAGGTTAAAGTAGAAGCCACTGCTTCTCACCCTGGAGCGCTGCAGTGCTGCTGCCAGGGTTATCCAGTCTAACCTGGTGATTGGTGAGCAGGTGCTTGTCGACCTGCTCATATTATTTGGTTAAATGTCGGGGGAATGCCATGGCGGGAGGTGAAAAAGATTACCAAAAATTTGTTCGTCAATGAGCAAATTAGGGCCAGGGAAGTGCTTGTGATCGATGCCAACGGCGACCGCCTCGGGGTGATGCCCCTTGCCGAGGCGCTCGACACCGCCCGGCACAAAAAGCTGGATTTGGTGAACGTGGCCCCTCAGGCCAGGCCGCCGGTTTGCCGGTTGATGGATTTCGGCAAATACAAGTACGAGCAGAGCAAGAAAGAGCGCGAAGCCCGCAAAAAGCAGAAAGTGATTACCATCAAAGAGGTCAAGATGCGCCCAAAAATCGAGCAGCACGACTTTGACGTCAAAGCAAGAAACAGCCGCCGCTTTCTGGAGGGCGGAGATAAGGTCAAGGTGACGGTGATGTTTCGTGGCCGGGAGCTTGCTCATCCCGATATAGCCTACGGTCTTTGCCGGAAACTGGCGGAAGTTCTCGATGATTGCGCTGTTGTCGAGCGCAGGGCCAGGCTTGAAGGACGCAATATGACCATGATTTTGTCTCCTAAAGAATAGTTGAAAAGGAGCCAGGGATAATGCCCAAGATGAAAACTCACCGGGGGGCGGCCAAGCGTTTCCGCAGAACCGGGGGGGGGAAGATCAAGCGCTTTCGCGCTTATGGCAGCCATCTCCTCTCGAAAAAAACCGCCCGCCGCAAAAGAAGGCTGCGCCGGTCAACAACGGTCAGCGCTTCCGATTACAAGCGAATCGATCAGCTATTGCCCTAATCGAGAAAGGAGGTCCTGATCATGCCCCGAGTAAAACGAGGACCCGTTGCCCACCAGAGGCGCAAAAAAGTGATGAAGCTGGCCAAAGGATATTACGGCGGCAAGAGCAGGTCATACCGGGTGGCCAACCAGCAGGTGATGAAGTCGCTCTTCTATGCTTACCGGGACCGTCGGCAGCGGAAAAGAGATTTTCGCAGGCTCTGGATTACCCGGATCAATGCCGCGGCCCGCTCCAACGGCCTTTCGTACAGCCGCTTTATCAACGGTCTGAAAAAGGCCGATATCGAGATCAACCGGAAAATGCTCGCCGAGATGGCGGTTCACGATGCGGACGGTTTCAACCGCCTTGTCCAGGTGGCCAAAGAGCACACCTGATCCGGTGGCGTCCTTTTTTTCCGGAGGTAAAATATTGCTTGCTTTTCTACCGCTGTTCGCAGAAAAGATGCCTTTTAGAACCGGCCCCGGCCCGGCCTCATGTGCGGGGGGAGCCGGCTTTTTCCGCTCCGCTGCTGGCACTTCGCCGGCAGTCCGGAGCCCGGAGCGGCAGATGGCAGCGTCAGGATGAGATCCAGTTTGCGTTTTCTGGAGATTCACAGCAGCAGCAACCCCCAGATCAAGGAATACCGGCGCCTCGCCGGCAGCCGCAAACAGCGCCGATCCGCCGGCAAACTGGCGCTGGAGGGCCCCTTCCTGATCGCGGAGGCCCTGGCAGCGGGGCTGCGCCCCGAGGTGCTCTTTCTCACCCGGCGGTATCTGGAAGAAGGCGGGAAGGCAATCTGCGCCGCCGTGCCGGAGCCGAGCAGGTGCTGCCTGCTGCCGCCGTCGCTTTTCGCCCGGCTGACCGATACGGAAACCCCGCAGGAGATCGCCGCGATAATCCCGTTTCAGGAACCTGTTTTGACCTTCCCCTTGCCCAAAGAGCTTTCCCTGGCGATTATTCTGGATCGGCTGCAGGATCCGGGGAATATGGGCACTATCGTCCGCACCGCCGCCGCGGCGGGGGTGGAGGGCCTTTTTTACGGCCCCGGATGCGTCGATCCGTACAGCCCCAAGGCGCTGCGCTCATCCGCCGGAGCCCTGTTTCATCTGCCGCCGGTGAAGGCAGCGGAGCCGCTGGAGTTGTTGAAACAGATGCAGGAACAGGGGATCGCTGTTGTCGCCGCCCAGCCCCGGGGGGGGCGCAGTTTTTGGGAGATCGATTACCGCAAGAATATTGCCGTCCTCATCGGGAGTGAAAGCCGCGGCCTCTCGCAAGAGCTCGTTGCCGCCGCCGATTTCCCGGTTTCTATCCCTCAGTTTTCTTCCCTGGATTCCCTCAATGCCGCCGTCGCCGCTGCAGTGATCATCTATGAGGCTCTTCGCCAGCGCACCGGGCAGCTCTAGGGCTCCCGAATGCCGCGGGTCAGCAGGTGTTGCCGGGGTCTTTCCCGGTGCTGTTTCGGGCTTGCAATTGCCTTTTTCCGTTGATTGTTTTTAGGGCGGCGGTGTGCTATAATGCACGTAAATATTTTGTTCAGGTGATGAAGGAGAGCAGTAAGAGGGATTACGGGCCGTCCAGGGAGAGGGGACCTTGACTGCAAGTCCAATCCGGCGCCGCCCGCTGAATTTTCACTCCCGAGCCTCGCGCTGAACGGCTGCCGGCAGCCCAGTAGGCGGCGACGGATGATCCCGTTATCGATTAGAGCGGAGCCGAATTGCGGCTAAGGTGGGTGGTACCGCGGAAGGAAGCTTTCGTCCCAGGGACGAAGGTTTTTTTTTAGGAAAAAGAAAGGAGCGTCAGGGCGATGTTGGAGAAAATTGGCGAACTGGGTGAAACCGCTGTCCGGACAATCGAGGAAGCAACGGATCTGGAGACGTTAAGGGAGCTGCGGCTGCGCTATCTCGGGAAAAAGGGGCAGCTCACGGCGCTCCTTCGCCGCATGGGGGAGCTGGCGCCGGATAGAAGGCCCGCCGCCGGCAAAAGAGCGAACGCTCTCCGGAAAAGGCTGGAGGAGCTGCTCGGCCGCAAGGAGGCGGCGCTGCAGGATGCTTTTGCGGGGTCGGCCCGGGAGAAGGAGCGCATCGATGTCACTCTGCCAGGCGCTCCCTTCAATCTCGGGCGGAAGCACCCGCTAACCCTGGTATTGGAGGAGATCACCGCGATCTTCACCGGCCTCGGATTCCAGGTGGCCAGGGGACCGGAAATCGAAAGCGACTACTACAATTTTGAGGCGCTGAACCTGCCCCCGGATCATCCGGCAAGGGATATGCACGACTCGTTCTATTTCACGCCCCAGATCCTGCTGCGGACGCATACTTCGCCGGTTCAGGTGCGGGTCATGGAAAAGCAGGCCCCCCGCCTGCCGGTGCGGATCATTGCGCCGGGTAAGGTCTACCGCCGCGATGACGATGCCACCCATTCACCGATGTTTCACCAGGTGGAGGGGCTGGCGGTCGACCGCGGCGTTACCTTTGCCGATCTGAAAGGGACGCTTCTGGTTTTTGCCCGGGAGATGTTCGATCAGGGGCAGCGCATTCGCCTGCGCCCCAGCTTCTTCCCCTTCACCGAGCCCAGTGCCGAGGTGGATATCGCCTGTATCATCTGCGGCGGCAAGGGCTGCCGGGTCTGCGGCCAGTCCGGCTGGCTGGAGATTCTCGGCTGCGGCATGGTCCATCCCCGGGTGCTTGAAATCAGCGGCTACGACCCTGAAGATGTGACCGGCTTTGCCTTCGGGATGGGGGTTGAGCGCATCGCCATGCTGAAATACGGGATCGATGATCTGCGCCTGCTTTTCTCCAACAATCTGCGATTTTTAAGGCAGTTTCGTTAAGATGGCGACGCCGGATCTAGTTGACGGGAGGGATACGGTAGATGCGTATTGCATATAACTGGCTGAAAGAATATATCGAACTGGAGCTGCCGGCGGAGGAACTTGCCGACAGGCTCACCCTGGCGGGGATTGAAGTGGAGGCGGTTGAGCGGCCCGCCGCAGCTCCCGCCAAGGTGGTGGTGGGTGAGATCATCACGCTGGAGGAACATCCGCAGAACCGCAGGCTACTGGTGGCCACGGTAAACGCCGGGGGAGGCGCTCACCGGCAGGTGGTTTGCGGCGCCCGCAATATCGCTGCCGGAAAGAAGGTGCCCCTGGCCCTTCCCGGAGCGGTCCTTCCGGGAAGAGGCCTTCTTGAGGCGCTCGAGATCGAGGGGGTTCTTTCCGAGGGGATGCTCTGCTCCGGGGAAGAGCTCGGTCTGGAGATCGGCTCCCCCGAAGGTGTTTTGCTTCTCGATCCGGCAGCGCTGCCTGGCGCTGCCCTGGGCGAAGCTCTTGAGCTTGACGATCGCATCCTGATCCTGGATCTGACTCCAAACCGGGCCGATTGTCTGGGGCTGTTGGGGGCGGCCTATGAGGTTGCGGCCCTCACCGGCGCTGCGGTAAAGCATCCGCCGGCGGTGCCCCGGGAGAGCTCCCGGGATGCCGCCGCCCTGTTGCGGGTGAATGTGCAGGAGCCGGCTCTCTGTTCCCGCTACACAGCCCGGGTAATCGAAGATATCACCGTGGGAGAGTCGCCCCTGTGGCTGCAGCTGCGCCTGCTCAAATCGGGGATGCGTCCGATCAACAATGTGGTTGACATAACCAACTATGTGATGTGGGAATACGGTCAGCCGCTGCACGCCTTCGACTTCAACCTGACCCGGGGCGGGGAGATTATTGTACGCCGCGGCCGGCCGGGGGAGGTGCTGGTCACCCTCGACGGAAACGAGAGAGCTTTGGCTGAGGAGGTGCTCGTTATCGCCGACACCGCCGGAGCGGTGGCTCTCGGCGGAGTCATGGGGGGCGAGAGCACCGAGATCAACCCCTCGACGAGGGCGGTCCTGCTGGAGGCGGCGCTTTTTGACCCCGTCAGCACCCGCCGCACCGCCGGCCGCTACAATATCCCCTCCGAGGCCTCGAAGCGCTTTGAGCGGGGGGTAAACCCGGACTGGGTCGCTGAAGCCTCCGGTCGGGCGGCGCTGCTCTTCTCGGAGCTGGCCGGCGGCAAGGTGTTGCGGGGGCTTCTTGACAGCAACCCCGCTCCTTCCCGGCCGCGGCGGGTCTCGGTGCGTCCGCACCGGATCAACGAGGTTCTCGGGGTGGAGATCCCCCGGGACGAGGTCAGGACGATCTTGAAACGCCTGGGCTTCTCCACCGGCGAAGAGGGCCGCCGCCTGGCGGTGACGATCCCTCTGCGGCGCAACGATATCTCATTGGAGGAGGATCTCATCGAAGAGGTGGCCCGTCTGTATGGTTATGACAAAATACCGGCAACCCTGCCGCGCGGCGAGCTCTTGGAAAGCCGGGAGGAGCTGCCGGAGAGGCTGCAGGGGCTCTCCCGGGAGACCCTCATCGCCTGCGGTTTTAACGAGATCATCACCTACTCCTTTATCAGCCCGAGAGCGCTGCGCACCCTGCAGCTGCCGGAGGAGGACCGCCGCCTGCAGGCGATTTCTCTGCACAACCGTCTTTCTGAAGAGCAGAGCATCATGCGCACCACCCTGTTGCCGGGGCTGCTGAAAACGATGCAGGATAATTTTTACCATCGCGAGATGGATCAGCTTCTCTTCGAGATCGGTGCCGTTTACCTGCCGCGGCGGCTTCCGCTGGCAGAGCTGCCTCGGGAGAAGGTGCGCCTCTCCCTGGGAGCGACGGGGCAGCTGCCTTCGCCAAACTGGCATACCGCCTCGCAGCCGGCCGGTTTCTTCGTGGTGAAGGGGGCCGTCGAGGCCCTGCTCCGCCGTTTGGGCATAGCGGAGGCGGAATACGTTCCGGTGGAGCGACCGTTTCTGCATCCCGCCCGGGGTGCGGCTGTCGTCATCGCGGGGGAGGAGGCCGGTTTCCTGGGCGAACTGCGGCCGCAAGTGGCGGAAATATGGGACTATCCTCAGCCGGCGGCCGTCGCCGAGCTGGATCTGGAGCTGCTCCTGGAGAAAGCCCGGCCGGTTCCGCACGTGGCGCCGCTGCCGCGTTTTCCGGCCGGGCTGCGCGATATCGCCGTGGTCGCTCCGCGATCGCTCTCTGCGGCTGAAGCGCAGCGCAGTATTTATGAAGCGGGAGGAGGACTGGTGGAGAAAGTTCTTCTATTTGATCTGTATGAGGGGGCGCAGATTCCGGGAGACGGCCGCAGCCTTGCATTTACCGTGACCTACCGTCATCCCGACAGAACGCTCACCGAATCAGAGATCAGCGCCGCTCACTCGCGGATCGAGGAGGCGCTGGCCAAACTTGGGGCCGTACTGCGCCGCTAAGGGGCAGGATATTGTTCTCCTGTTAACGAATTAGAAGGCATTAACTGCCGCCGGCAGGAGGTAGCTTTCATGGAGGAGAAACGGATAAACCGGGTAACAGTTAAGATTTTGGGAGAAGAATATACCATCAGGGGAAGCGGTTTGCCCGAAGCGATGGCCCAGGCGGCCGATTACGCCGACGGGATCATGCGCTCTTTGGCTGAAAAAAACCGCGCGCTGAGCAATTATCGGGTAGCCGTTCTGGCAGCGATCAATCTGGCGGATGAACTGCTCCGGTTGAAACAGGAATACCCCCGCTGCGAAACAGATGATGAGAAGGAAAGGGATGAAGAGGATGAACTGGTTTGATCTTCTGCTCCTGGCCATCGGCGCATTTTATCTCGTCAGCGGCTTTGTCCAGGGGGCCTTGAAGCAGCTCTTCAGTCTGTTCGGTTTTTTTATCGTTCTTGCCCTCGCTTTTCTGGGGAGTCCTTACCTGAGCGGTTTTGCCACTGCTCTGCTGCGCCCTGAACATTTCATCACCTACGAAGAAGCGTTGCAAAGTTTTGGAGTATCGCTGCCCGCGGAAAAGATCATGCAGCTGGCCGGGGCGGCGCTGGCCTTTTTGGGGCTGCTCATCATCCTGATGATTCTTTTACGGCTGCTGCTCCGGGTGCTTACCGCGGTGAACAGGGTGCCGGTCATCGGCATCGTTAACCGTTTCGGCGGGGCGCTGCTCGGGTTGCTGACGGCAGCTCTGCTTGGGCTGGTTTTAATCAATATAGCGGCGATTCTGCCCATCGCCGCTGTGGACGAGGCGGTGAGCGGCTCGTCCATCGCCGGCTACCTGAATCTGTACCTGCCGCCTTTGTTTTCCGGTGTCAAAGGGAAGCTCATCGATTATTTCCTGCGCGGTTCGGCAGGGGGCGGGGTCTAAGAGAGGACGACGGGGGATTGGACAACTGGGAAGTGGCGGCCGCCCTGGAGCGGATGGCCGGGCTGCTTGCACTAAAAGGGGAGAACAGTTTTAAGGTGAGGGCTTACAGCCAGGCGGCGAGGCAGATTATCCGGTTGCCGGAACCCCTGGCTGATCTTATTGCCGGGGATCGCCTGGAGGAGCTGCCCGGGATCGGTCCGGTGCTTTCCGCCGAGATCAGGGAGCTCACCGGGAAGGGGCAGAGCGCCTTTCTGGCCCGCCTGGAAGAGGAGGTTGCTCCGGAGCTGCTCGCTCTGTTTTCCATCCCCGGCGTCGGCCGCAAGACTGCCGGAAAGCTGGTGCAGGAGCTGCAGCTGGAAAATCTGGAGCAGCTGGAGCAGGCCGCCAGGCGCGGAGAGCTGGCCGTAGTTCCGGGCATGGGGCCGGCGCTGCAGCAAAATGTACTCGATTATTTTCAGAATAGGGACGGCGAAGGGGAAGGGTTCCACCGCGGCATCGTGGTGCCCCTGGCCGGGCAGCTGCACAGCTTTCTCGAAAGGCTGCCTGCCGTTCGGTGCAGCCTTCCTGTCGGAGCAGTGCGGCGGGGTACGGAGACCGCCGCGGAGGTGATCATTGCGGCGGCACTCCGGGAGGAGCCTCCGGAGGTGTTGGGGAAGTCGCTTTTGGAGCTGCCCGGTATCAGCAGCTTCCAGCAGGAGGGCGCAACATATTGTCTGGAGACGCTGGTGGGGGTTCCGGTGCAGATAGCGCTCACTTCCGCAGCGGAGTATCCCGTGCACCTGGCCCGGCTGACCGGCTCCCCGGAGCACTGGAAACAGCTGCAGGAACATGCCGCCCGGCTGGGTTTTACGCTGGAGAGCAACACCCTGAGCAGAGCGGGGACGCGGATTTATCTGCCTGCGGAAGCGGATCTTTACCGCACCCTGGGGTTGCAGTTTATCCCCCCCGAGCTGAGGGAGGGGCGCGGTGAGATTGCCGCCGCTGCTGCCGGAAAACTGCCCCGCCTGGTAGAGCTTTCGCATATTTGCGGCGATCTGCATATCCACAGCGAGTGGAGCGACGGGAGCGCCACAATTGAACAGATCCGCGCCGCCGCCGGGGCGAGGGGATACCAGTATATTGCCATAACCGATCACTCTCCCTCGCTAAAAATTGCCGGGGGGCTTTCCGAGGAGCGGCTGCTCCGTCAGATCGAGCTCATCGAGAGACTGCGCCGGAAAGAGGGGTGCCACATCTTGACGGGTTCAGAGGTCGATATCCTTGCCGACGGCTCTCTGGATCTGCCCGATGAACTCCTCGAAAGGCTGGATCTGGTGATCGCTTCGGTGCACAGCAATTTCCGGCAGAGCCGCGCCGAGATGACTGCCCGAATCTGCCGGGCGATGGAGCATCCGGCGGTACATCTGATCGGTCATCCCACCGGACGGCTTCTTGGCAGCCGCGGACCATACCGGGTTGATGTGGAGCAGCTCATCGAGAAAGCTGCGCAGACGGGGACCGCCTTGGAGATCAATGCCTCGCCGCAGCGCCTCGATCTTTCGGAAAAATATATGAGCCTGGCCCGCCGCAAAGGGGTGCGGCTGGCGGTCAACACCGACGCTCACTCCACGGCGACGATGGCCGATATGGTTTACGGGGTAACCGCAGCCCGGCGGGGCCGGCTGGAGCGGAGCGATCTTTTAAACACTCTTTCTCTGGCGCAGCTTCAGGAAGCGCTGTCAGAGAAAAGATCCGGGAGAAAATGAAGCCGCCGCCGTTGGAGCCCTCATTTTATCGGCGCAATACCGTCAGCGCCGCCCGGGCGCTGCTGGGAACCCTGCTCTGCTGTGAAAGCGAAGACGGCCCGGCTGCAGGGATCATTGTGGAAACGGAAGCATATTTGAGCCGGAACGATCCCGCCTGCCATGCCTCCCGCGGGCCGACCAGGCGCAATGCGCCCATGTTCGGACCTCCGGGGCGGGCTTATGTTTATTTTATCTACGGCAGCCATTTCTGCTTCAATGTGGTCACCGCTTCTCCGGGCGTCGGCGAGGCGGTCCTGATCCGGGCTCTGGAGCCCGTTGAGGGGCTGGAGCTGATGCGGCGCCGCCGCCGCAGAACCCGGGCGGCGGAGCTGACCAGCGGGCCGGGAAAGCTCTGTCAGGCTCTGGGCATCGACGGCCGCTTCAATGAACACGACCTGCGCCGCCCGCCCCTCTGGATCGCCGCCGGCAGGAAGATCGCTCCGGCGGCGGTGGTGAGCACCCCCCGGATCGGGATCAGCCGGGCGGTGGACAGAGAACTACGTTTTTATCTGAAGGATAACCGCTACGTGTCGAGGTGAATAGACGAAGATGAATCAGGTGATCACCGCCCGGGAGATCGAGGCGCTCGAATTTAACGAGATCAGAGAGAGGCTGGCCGCACTTGCGGTTACCCCCATGGGGCGGCGTGCCGCTAAAACTCTGCTCCCTTCCGCAGACCGGGAGATAGTGGAGCGGCGCCTCGGCGAGACCGGCGAAGGAAGGCTGCTCTGCGCCCGGACCGCTTTTTCGATCTCCCCTGTAGAGGATATCGCACCGCTGGTCAACCGGGCCGGAAAAGGGGGCGCCCTTCAGGGCGGCGAGCTGGCGGCGGTGGTGCGCTTTCTCCAGGGAGTGCGGCGCTGGCGGCGATTCTTTGAAAGCGGGGAGAAAGGCGACCTCTATCCCCTGCTGAACGCTCTGGCATCCCTGTTTGACGGCTGCGCCGGCCTCTTCGGCGAGCTGAGCCGCTGTATCGATCCCGACGGGCACCTCCTGGATAGCGCTTCTCCGGCGCTGGCCTCGCTGCGGCGCCGCGAGCGGACACTGCAGGAGAGGATTCGCGAAAAGCTCGATTCATATCTGCGCGAGCCGGCAAAAAGGCGCTATCTGCAGGAGGCGCTGGTGACGATCCGCGGCGGCCGCTTTGTTCTGCCGGTTAAACAGGAATACCGCCAGCAGATCAGCGGGGTGGTTCACGATCAGTCTGCCAGCGGGGCGACCCTTTTTGTCGAGCCGCTGCCGGTGGTGCAGCTGCAGAATGAGCTGACGGGGGTGCGCAACGAGGCCGCCCGGGAGAGCGAGCGCATTTTAAGGGAGCTTAGCGGCAAGACGGCGGCGGCCGCGGAGCCGCTGCTTCACGACTGCTCTCTTTATGGGCGGTTGGATCTGATTGTCGCCCGCGGACGGCTCAGCCTGGAGCAGAACGGCGCCGCGCCGCAGCTGCTGCTAGAAGGCGGAAAGGAGCTCCATCTGGAAGAGGCGCGGCATCCCCTTTTGGGAGAGAAGGCGGTTCCGCTGACCGTAACGATGGATCAGGGGTGCCGGGTTATGGTTATTACCGGTCCCAATACCGGCGGGAAAACGGTCACGCTGAAAACAATCGGCCTGCTTGTGATCATGGCGCAGAGCGGGCTGCACCTTCCGGCATCGCGAAGCAGCGTCCTCTCCGTTTTTGATTCAATTCGTGCCGATATCGGTGATGAGCAGAGCATCGAGCAATCCCTGAGCACATTCTCGGGACACTTCAAAAATATCATCTCCATCCTGGAGCGGCACGGCCCCGATTCGCTGGTGCTTCTGGACGAATTGGGGGCGGGGACCGACCCCTCCGAGGGGGCGGCCCTGGCGATGGCGATACTCTCCACCCTGGCGCGGCGGGGGGGACTGACCGTGGCCACAACCCATATCAACGAGCTGAAGCTCTTTGCCCAGGTGCAGCCGGGGATGCAGAACGCAGCGATGGAATTTGACCGGGAGACGCTGGCGCCGACGTACCGTCTCCTTCAGGGAATCCCGGGAAGCAGCAATGCTCTCGCCATCGCCGAAAAGCTGGGGCTCTCGCCGGCGGTACTCCGCGAAGCCCGCGGCCATCTCTCCCGGGGTCATGAAGAGGTGGAGACGGTGATCAGCAGCCTGGTGGGGCAGCAGCAGCGGCTGGACCGGGAGAGCATCGCCGCTTCCCGGGAGCGGGAGAAAGCGGCGGCGCTGCGCTCCGAACTGGAAGGGGATCGTGAGAGGTTGCAGCGCAAACGGGAGCAAATTCTCCGGGAGGCCCGCGATGAAGCCCGCACCGTGCTCCGCCGGGCCGGGGCGACAGCGGACCACCTGATCCGCGAGCTGCGCCGGCTGAAGGATGAGGGCGGATCGATCGACGATGCCCCGGCGGTTGCCGAGGCCCGCCGGGGACTGCAGCAACTCCGGCGGGAGATTGAAAGAGTTCCCGAAACGGTGCAGGCTCCCTTTCTTCCCGCCGCCGAGGTGGCTGTGGGAAAAACTGTCTTTGTGCAGAGCCTGCAGCAGAAGGGGGAGATCATCGCCCTCGAGGGCGAACAGGCGCTGGTGCAGGTCGGGGCGATTCGGGTCCAGCTGCCGCAGCGCGAACTTCGCCGCTGGGAGGGAGCCCCGGCGGAGCACTCCGCACCGCCGCCGCGCGGCGGCGGCTACACCGTGCAGAAGGAGTACGCCATCAGCCCGGAGATCAACCTGCACGGCAAAACTGTGGAGGAATCCATTCCGCTGGTGGATAAACTTCTTGACGACGCCCTCTGGGCCGGGTTGGGGCAGGTTACGATCATTCATGGCAAGGGAACCGGAAAACTGAAGGAGGGGCTGCGCAAGTACCTGCGGGACCATCCCCTGGTGAAATCGCTGCGCGGCGGGGTCATCGGTGAGGGCGGCGCCGGGGTGACGATAGCTGTTCTCATCGGAGGGGGGGACCCCCCTGCTGCAGATGGACCGGTGAGCTGAAAAACGGACAGGCGGAGGGACGATCGATGAGCGGCAACCTGGAAGAACTTCTGTTAAACCTGCTTGAGCCCGGGGTTTATAAAACCACCGGGCAGCTGGTTCAAGAATTCCGGATGGAATATCCGGAGCAGTGGCAGGAGCTGGAGCGGGAAGGAAAGCAGCTTTTTGGCGGGACCTGCGGCGCTTACCAGCAGCCCTCCACCAGGCTGGCCCAGGTTCTCTTCTCCCTTCCGGAAGAGAGGTGCCTCTGCCGGCGGCGGGGTGGCGAATATCGCTGGAGTGCCCGGCGCTAATCGAGTCGAGAGATACTGCGGGACAACAGGGACGGTCCTGTTTGTCCCACTTTCGCTTTCCAGGATGCTTTCCACCGCTTATGGGACAACAGGGACGGTCCTGTTTGTCCCACTTTTGTCTTCCAGGATGTTTTTTATCGCTTATTCTCTGTAAGCCGGCTGAAGTCTCCGTTCCTTCGGTTGGTCTTGCAGATTTTATTTGTCTGCGTTCTCCGGACGCCAGCGAGTGCCGGCATCAGTTAATAATAAGTCTGTTTTAAACGGTTATCCCGACGGCTGACAAAGAAGTGGGACAACAGGGACGGTCCTGTTTGTCCCACTTTTGTCTTCCAGGATTTATTTTATCGCTTATTCTCTGTAAGCCGGCTGAAGTTTCCGTTCCTTCGGTTGGTCTTGCAGATTTTATTTGTCTGCGTTCTCCGGATGCCAGCGAGTGCCGGCATCAGTTAATAATAAGTCTGTTTTAAGCGGTTTATTCCCACGGGTGATAAGAAAGTGGGACAGGAAGGTACGTCAGAGTGTGTGATAAACCCACAAATAAAGAAAAACATATGACACAAATAATTGAATATATGGTATAATGTAGACATAACCAAGGTGCAAAGAGGTGTTTTCATGCCATATATTGAGGGAGACGACAGAAGCCAAATTATTTTATTTCCGGAATGCATAGATGATTACATAGCCAACAACAATGCTGTTCGGGTAATTGATGAATTTGTTGAACAGCTGGATATGGTTAAGCTAGGATTTAAATTTTCAATTGAACCTACAAGGGGAAGACCGCCATATCGCCCCCAGGACATGCTCAAGTTGTACATTTACGGATACCTAAACAGGGTTCGTTCCTCCCGCCGGCTTGAGCATGAAACTCATAGAAACCTGGAAGTGATTTGGCTACTTAGAAGGCTAACCCCTGACTTCAAAACCATTGCTGATTTCAGGAAAGATCACAAAAAAATATTAAAAATGGTCTTCCGGGAATTCAACAATCTCTGTAGTCAATGGG
>JAAZIG010000243.1 GCA_012510325.1 Bacillota bacterium | reverse complement strand
TATGTACGGCAATATCAACTCGACGATGATCGGTGATGATTATGAGAACCCGCAGGTGCGCTTTCCGGGCAGCGGCGGGGCCTGCGACCTGGCCTCGTTCTGCTGGCGGGTGATGGTGATCACGGTGCAGGATGCGCGCCGTTTCACCGGTGAGATCGACTTTATCACCACTCCGGGGTATCTCAACGGCAAGGGGGCCCGCGAGGCGGCGGGGCTGCCGCCGGGGTCGGGGCCGTACAAGGTGATCACCGATCTCTGCGTGATGGGCTTCGATGAGCAGACGAGACGGATGCAGGTGGAGAGCATTCATCCGGGGATCGAAAGAGAGAGAATCATCGAGAGCACCGGCTTTGAGCTGCTCTGGTCGCCCTCACTCAGGGCGAGCGAGCCGCCGCAGGAAGAGGAGCTGCGTATATTGCGCGAAAAAGTCGATCCGTACAGCTATATAATCGGGCGTTCCTAACAATTCGTCCGGCCACCTCCGGACTGTCGAGGCAGGAATCGGTCTCCAAGAAGCAGAATATTCTTTGGGGAGGTGGAAGATGGCTCGGACGGTAATTGTCGGTTTTGCGCGCACCCCATTCGGCCGCTTTATGGGCACGCTGCGGGCGATGCCCGCGGTGGAGCTGGGTGCGATCGTGGTCAGGGAAGCGCTTGCCCGCGCCGGGGTCCCCGGCGAAGCGCTCGATAATGTGATCCTGGGGATGGTCGTTCAGGCGGGGGCGGGGCAGATCCCGTCGCGTCAGGCGACGATAAGGGCGGGGCTGCCGCCGGAGATTCCGTCGGAGACGATTAACAAGGTCTGTTCCTCCGGGCTGCGCGCGGTGAATTTGGGCGATCTGCTCATTCGCTGCGAGGAGGCGGACCTCATCGTCGCCGGGGGGATGGAGAGCATGAGCACGGTTCCGTATCTGCTGCCGCGGGTGCGGGAGGGGCAGCGCATGGGGGATGGAACAGCCGTCGACGGGATGGTCCGGGACGGCCTGTGGTGCCCCTTTCATGATGTCCATATGGGGGTGCACGGCGGCCGGGTGCCGGCGGAAGAGTTCGGCATCACCCGGGAAGCGATGGATCGGTGGGCCCTGCGAAGCCACCGCCTGGCCGTGGCGGCGGGGGAACAGGGACGGTTTGAACCGGAGCTGGTTCCGGTGGCTGTGCCGCAGCGCCGGGGCGAGCCCCTTCTTTTTGAGAGCGACGAGCTGCCTCGCCCGGATACAGATCTGGAGAAGTTGGCGGCGCTGCCGCCGGCCTTCGAGCCGGAGGGGCTGATCACCGCCGGGAATGCCCCCCCCATCAGCGACGGGGCGGGGGCGCTGGTGTTGGCCTCGTCCAGGCGGGCGGAGCAGCTGGGGCTGGAGCCTCTGGCCGAGATCGTCTCTTTCGGCTGCGCCTCCCGCGAGCCCAGCTATATCTCGACGGTGCCCTACTATGCCGCTGCTGCAGCGCTGCAGAAAGCGGGGCTTGAGAGCGGGCAGATGGATCTTATCGAGGTGAATGAGGCCTTTGCTGCGGTGCCGCTTACCTGCATGCAGCTGGGGGGTTGGGATGAGGAGAAGGTCAATGTGAACGGCGGGGCTCTCGCTCTGGGGCACCCCATCGGGGCCAGCGGAGCGCGCATTCTGATGACGCTGATCACAGAGCTGCGCCGCCGCGGCGGGGGATACGGCCTGGCGACGATCTGCAGCGGGGCTGCCCAGGGCGAAGCAACCATCGTCCGCGTCTTCCCCGCAGCACAGGGGGATTAAAGTCATCCCGAGTATTTGTCCCGTCATCCTGAGCATTTTCTCCGTGTCATCCTGAGCGTAGCGAAGGATCTGATCTGGGCACCCCCTTTGCTATTCCGGGCGCAGCGAAGGATCTCGGTGAGGCTGCCACCCATGGTATTGGGCCGCCGGGGGAAAAAATGGGCCAGGAGATCCGTCCCCGTG
>JAAZIG010000242.1 GCA_012510325.1 Bacillota bacterium | reverse complement strand
GGTCTCCTTTTCTTCAAAGCCGGGCTCGCGCAGGTGCACATGCAGATCGATAAGACCGGGCAGCACCACCTTCCCGGTCAGATCGATGATCTGGGCATCCTCCACCGCCATCTGCGGCGCAATCGCCGCCACCCGGCCCTCTTCGATGAGCAGATCACAGCGCTCGTCCAACCGCTGGGCCGGATCGACCACCCGGCCGCCTTGCAAACAGATCCGCATCGCATACGCTCCTGTTCTGTAGTTGTCTGCTTTTTATCCGGAGACCCGAAACAGCAGGGACTGTTCAGCCCGCCCTGCGGTCCAGCTCCTCGACAATCAGCCGGGTTGTTTGCGCAATGTCGCCCTGAATAACGACCCGGGCTCTCCGGTCGTGCATCGTTCTTTCACGATTGATGATCACTAGATTTTTAACCATCCGGGGCAGCATATTGACGGGGGCAACTTTCATGCTGGCGCCGATGATCAGGATCAGCTCCGCCGCGCGGACCTCTTTGATCGCTTCATCGAAATCCGGAGCCATGGTTTCACCGAAAAGAATGACATCGGGTTTCAGGGGCCGGCCGCAATCCCGGCAGAGGGGGGGCAGCTGTCCCTCAAATATCAGTGTGGCCACCTCTTCGATGGGCACCCGGCGGCGGCATCCCCGGAAGCACGTTGCTCCGCTCATATTCCCATGAACCTCGTAGACCTTTTCCGAGCCTGCTTTTTGATGCAATCCGTCGATGTTCTGGGTGACGATGGACTGCACCAGACCGCGGCGCTGCAGCTCCGCCAGATCGAGGTGCGCCCGGTTGGGTGAAGCATTCATGATATCCTGAAACAGGCCCATGCCAAAGCGATAGAATTCAGCCGGGTTCTTCTTGAACCCGTGCACTGTGAAATAAAGCGGATTAACCCTGGTCCAAAGACCCGATCCCGGCGATCTGAAATCAGGGATTCCGCTGTCCGTTGAGATTCCGGCTCCAGTCAAAACCACCGTATAAGCCGACCTCTCCAAAAGGTCAACCACCTTACCGACACGATCAAGAATCGCTCAACACATCCTTTCTTGAAGCGCCTCCCAACCTGCCCGGCATCAATTAGCGGACCTCTTGCGTATAAATTGTTCTTGCTGCGGTAACTGCCGGCAGCTAACCATCGAATTCATGGTGAGCCAGAAGGGCCAGCATTTTCCGAAAAGCTTTCTGTTCAATCTTCAACAGGGTGTCGATCTGTTTATATCTGCGGCCAACACTGCTCGTGGACACGCCATAAGCCTCGGCCAGCTGCTCCTGAGTGATCCCCATCAGATGAAACCGGGCCAGACAGTACTCCACTCCGGCAGACCAGGTTTCCGGCTTGACTATTCGGGGCATTTTTGGGTAGATTTCATTTATAAAATCGAACCAGATCGCCCGGGCATCCTCATAATACTTTTCCCGGTACGACGGAGAACGGGACATCGTGCAGTAGATACAATCGAGGACTTCCTGCCATTCTTTTTGCCATACCGGCGCCCCCGGTTCGTAACCGGCCAGCTCTTCTTCCACGAGCCGACCCCCGGAGAACAGCTGCACCCGACTGTCGGGATTATTATTTTTTAGCTCCAGGAGCGCCACCTGACGCAGCCGTTCCCTGATCCAGGGGTTGGCGACAAACCCTTTCAGCAGGGCGGTGCCGGCATCGCTCCGGGTGCGGCCGCAGAGCTGAATGATCTTCTCCTTCAACCGGTCGCTCCCCTGGTACAGCGCCCGCTGCAGCAGAGAGCTGAAAGTCTCATCCGTAAAGTTATCCTGGAGACTGTCCCGATCCATTGTCCCCAGCCACTGCTCCAGAGCATCATTTTCCTGGCTGGTGAAGACGGCGATATAATCTTCCTCATCGTTTTCCTCCATAACCATGAGCAGATCGCGGGCCTCTTCGGCCATTATTCCGTCCGGGGAGAGCTGCAGGTATTTCTCGAGATAGCGCCTCGCTCTGTCCATATCGTCCATCAGCCCGTAATTGATCGCCATCAGATAATAGCATTCCGTCAGCTCGGGATCAAGATTTTTGACCAGGTGCTTAAACACCCGGTTGGCTTCCCGCAGGCGGCTGCTCTGGCTGAGCAGACAGGCAAGGCGGTAATGACTTTTTACATTGAGCGGTTCAATCTCGATCGCCCTCTTCAAAAAAAGCAAAGCTTTCGAGAGCTTGTTCTTCCGGTGATAGTAGCTCCCCTTCTGAAAATAGTAGTTTAAATCCTGAGTCAGGGGAATGATTTTTTTTGACGGATCTTCTGTTTTCAGGAGCCCCTTTGGTCGATCGGCACGGCCCAACCCGCTCACCTCCGGTCACTTAGATCGCTTATGAATTCTCCAACAGGCGAAAGATATCCTGCAGATCCTCTGGAAAACAGAAGCCACCAACCGGAGGGTCTACTCCCCGCCCAGCTCTCCCAACGGTTTCTTCAGGTAGATGCTCCGCTCCAGGTAGCGATCCCATTCAGTCCATTCATTGCCGGCGGAAGTCCCCTTCTCCATCAAACGCACGAACTGGTTCAGCCTGGCGCTGACCAGATCGGCATGGAAAAGAGTAAAAGCGTGAATCGTCTTCGGGATCTCGGGGGAGCCCCATTCGCGGGAACCGTGATGCGATAAAATCATATGCTCCAGCTCCAGCTTCAAAGATTGTGGAAAGGCTGGAATTTGCCTGATCTTGTGATCGAGCATCTCCTTGCCGATACTGATATGGCCGACCAGCTTCCCTCGATCGGAAAACTCGAAACTTAAACTGGCCGGGTCATATTCCTCGATTTTGCCGACATCGTGCAGGATCGCTCCGGTAAGCAACAGATCCAGCTGGATCTGTTCCGGATAGAGCGAGGCTAAATCGCGGCAGATCCCGACCACCTCGAGGGTATGCTCGAGCAAGCCGCCGATATAATTATGATGAATGGTCCGCGCCGCCGGTGCCTGGGCAAAGCGGCGGGCGAAATCCTTGTCGTTAAAGAAAGAGAGCAGCAACAGTTTCAAATAGGGTTGCCCGATCTCGTCGTTGATCACCTTTTTCAGCTCCAAAAACATCTCCCGGGGATCGCGCTCTGAAACAGGCTGGAAAAATGAGCGGTTCACCTTTTCGGGATCCAGCTTGCGCAGCTCGCTGATCACCACCTGAGGACCGTAATATTCACCGACCTCCCCCCGGACAAAGATGATATCGCCCTTTTCCAGCTTCTCTTTCAACCGGTTGGTATCCCATAGAATTGCCTTGACCGAACCGCTGACATCTCCCAACAGAAGTTTCAGGAAATATTCCCCGGCCCGGTGAGGGGCGGAATAGGTTCCCCGGTTGCATTCCAGAACCAGGGCCTGGGTCTCAACCTCATCTCCGATCTGCATACTGCGGATAAGCTGTTTTTTCATTCTTTTCCCCTGTCTATAAATATATTGAGCTACCGTTAATTTAACACATTCGCCCGCTTAAGAAAAGTAGGGGCCGCCCTCAGGGGACAGCCCCGTACCACCACAAGATCTAACAGCACCCGGTTTTACCGCTCGTAGCTGTAGAAGCCGCGGCCGGTTTTTCTGCCGAAATGGCCTGCCCGGACCAGTTTGCGCATCAGCGGACAGGGGCGATATTTCGAATCGCCCGTTTCGCAATAGAGCGTCTCCATAACCGCCAGAAGCACATCCAGTCCCACCAGATCGGCCAACGCCAGCGGGCCGATGGGATGATTGGCTCCCAGCATCATCCCGCGGTCGATATCCTCGGCGCTGGCCACTCCCTCCATCAGCACAAAGGCGGCCTCGTTTATCATCGGGACAAGGATCCTGTTTACCGCAAACAGGGGCGCTTCATTGACCGCAATGGGCTCCTTGCCCATCTTCCTGGAAAGCTCCATGGTCAGCTCAAACACCTCGTCGGCGGTATCAAAACCGCGGATTACCTCCACTAATTTCATCACCGGAACGGGATTAAAAAAATGCATCCCGACAACTCTTTGCGGTCGACCGGTCGCCGAAGCCATCTCCGTTATGCTCAGCCCGGAGGTGTTTGAAGCCAGCACCGTTTCCTCTTTGCAGATGGCGTCGAGCTTGGCGTAAAGCTCTCTCTTCACCGCCATATTTTCGATGATCGCCTCGATGACAAAATCGACTTCCCCCAGGTCTTCCAGCCGGGTGGTCCCGCTGATCCTTCCGCGAAAGGCCTCCACTTCAGCCTGGCTCTTTCTCCCTTTTTCAACATCCCGCGCCAGATTTTTTTCCACTGCCGCCAGGCCGCGCTGCACAAACTGCTCCTCAATATCGCGCATGATCACCGCAAATCCCGCTGCGGCGGCGACCTGGGCGATCCCGCTGCCCATGGTCCCGGCGCCGATCACTCCGATTGTTTTAATCTCCACAGAGCGCACCTCCTGGCATTATCTGCCACCATTTGATTGATCTTTATTTTCCCGTGTACACCGGCGGGCGCTTCTCCAGAAAAGCGGCGGCGCCCTCCTTCTGATCCTCTGTCCCACAGAGCTGCCCGAAAAGCTGCGCCTCGATCTGGCAACCTTCGCTTAGCGGCAGCCCCCGGCCGCGATTAACCGCCTCTTTGGCCAGGCGGACGGCGATGGGCCCCCGCGCCAGTATCTTTTCGGCAATTTTACGAGCTTGCGCCAGCGCTTCACCCGGAGCGACCAGATGGTCGGCCAGACCGATGCGATAAGCCTCTGCCGCAGGAATCATCTCACCGGTAAAGATGAGCTCCCTCGCTTTTCCGGGAGCGATGGTCCGGGGAAGCCGCTGGGTGCCGCCGTAACCGGGAAAAATCGCCAAAGTGACCTCGGGAAGACCGACCCGGGCATTTTCGGACAGGACCCGGATATCGCAGGCCAGAGCCAGCTCCAGGCCGCCTCCCAAAGCGAAGCCGTTAACCGCTGCAATCACCGGGGCGGGGAAATCTTCAATCTTTTGAAAGATCAGCTGCCCCCTGCGGCTGAGCTGTTCCCCGTTGGCACTGGAAAGAGTGGTAAATTCACTGATATCGGCGCCGGCGACAAAGGCTTTCTCTCCCGCTCCGGTGAGCACAACCGCCCCGATACCCTTATCTGCAGCCAGCTCGTCGAAACTCTTCTCCAGGGCCTCCAGCACCCGGCTGTTCAGAGCATTTACGGGAGGATGGTTAATCGTTACAATCGCCAGACGATCCTCTTTTATTACTGCAATAAAGTCACCCATCAGATCGGCCTCCCTTGGTTAATCGAGCTTTTTCATCAATTTCTCTCCATAATCATCGCCATGCCCATCCCGCCGCCGACACAGAGCGAAGCCAGCCCGATCTTCAGATCGCGCCTGGCCATCTCGTGAAGCAGAGTGACGACAACCCGGGCGCCGGTGCAGCCCACCGGGTGGCCCAGGGCAATTCCGCTGCCATTAACGTTGACAATCTCCCGGTTCAGCTCCAGAAGCTGCTCGCAGGCCAGGTACTGGGCGGCAAAGGCCTCGTTCAACTCGATGAGCTCCATCTGATCCAGGGTCATCCCGGCCTTCTGCAGCGCTTTGCGGATCGCCGGGACCGGCCCATAGCCCATCAGGTCCGGCTCCACTCCAGCCCAGGCATAGGCAACGATCCGGCCCATCGGTTTCAAACCGAGCTCCGCAGCCCGCCGGGCCGTCATCAGGACCACCGCGGCAGCTCCGTCGTTTAGCCCCGAAGCGTTGCCCGCAGTTACGGTTCCCTCTTTGCGGAAGGACGGCCGCAGAGAAGAGAGGACCTCCATGGAGATATCCCTGCGAGGGTGTTCGTCGGTATCGACGATGGTCTCGCCCTTGCGCCCCTTGACCGTAACTGGAACAATCTGCTCCTTAAAGAGGCCTCCGTCGATGGCCGCAAGGGCATTTTTGTGGCTGCGGTAGGCGATCTCGTCCTGCGCCTCACGGCTGATGCCGTATTTGTCGGCCAACCGTTCCGCGGTCTCCCCCATCATGATCTTGTAGACCGGATCGGTCAACATCTCCCACAGGGAATCGGTCATCTCGCCATGCTGCAGCCGTTTGCCCCAGCGTGCCGCCTTGAGCAGGTAGGGAGCCGTGCTCATCGATTCCACTCCTCCGGCAACCACGATGTCCGTGTCTCCGAAGACGATCTCCTGGTATCCTGAAGCGATCGCCTGCATCCCCGAGGCACACTGCCGCTGAATGGTGAACCCCGTTGTCTCCACGGGCATCCCCGCTGTGAGAGCGATGCAGCGGGCTACGTTGGGCTCATCGGTGTACTGATTGCAATTGCCAAAGATGACCTCGTCGATCTGCTCCGGCCGGAGGTCCGCCCTGCGGACAACTTCCTCCACCACTGTCCGGCCCAGCTCCAGCGAAGAGACGGTCCTGAAAGAACCTCCGAAATCGCCTGTCGCCGTGCGCAGAGCGCTGACAATAACAACATCTTCTCGTACCATCACCTATCCCCCAAACTTTGGTCAATAAAATAACAGGCAAAATACGCCTGTTATTTTATCGGAATAATTGTCTGGCAGCTGGATAATTCAGGCTAGTCCAACTCCTTTTTACGCTCAGCTGCTGTTGCCTTGTCGCCATACTACTTCCTTTTTTACGACAGCTTCGGGCGGGGATAGAGCCCGGCCCGCTCGACAATTTCAGGGACAACCTCTTCCCAGGCGATGGCCATGACATGCACCCCGGCCACCCCTTCGATCTCCTTGAGCTGCTTGATCGTCTCGATGGCGATCTTCAGCCCTTCTTCTTTTTTCTTCTCCGCACCTTTCATTCGCTCGATGAGCTCGTCGGGAATGGTGATTCCCGAGACAAAGTTCTTCATATACCTGGCGGCACCCAGCGATTTAATCGGGGTAACCCCGCCGAGGATGGCTACCTTCTTGTGCAGCCCCCGTTCGCGGACCAGCTCCATCCAGCGCTTGAAACGCTCGAGATCAAAGATGCACTGGGTCTGAATAAAACTGGCCCCGGCAGCGATCTTCTTTTCGAGCCTGTCAACACGGTATTCAAAAGGATCGGCAAACGGATTGGCCACCGCTCCCAAATAGACCGACAGCGGCGCCTCGACATCGTCTCCGCCGATAAATTTACCTTCGTCGCGGATATCTTTAAACGCCTTCAACAGCTGCATCGAGTCGATATCATAAACCCCTTTGGAAGCCGGCTCATTGCCAAACATCTGGTGGTCGCCGGAGAGGCACAGAACGTTCTTCACTCCCATGGCCACCGCTCCCAAAAGATCTCCCTGCAGCGCAATGCGGTTGCGGTCCCGCACCGTCATCTGGACCACCGGTTCCAGCCCCATCTGAAGCAGAACGCCGGCCACACCGATGCTGGAGGTGCGCACTATTGCCGTCTGATTGTCGGTGATGTTGAACGCATCGACATAGTCGCGCATCGTTTCACCGTGTTCTTTGATCATGCTGACATCCGCACTCTTGGGAGGTCCCAGCTCGCCGGTAACGGCAAATTGTCCACTGCTGATCACTTTTTCCAGATTACTTCCCGCTTTCAAGTCTGACATCCTCCCTTACTAAAGTTCTTGGGCCTCCATGATGAGAGGAAGACCAGTCCTTCGGCGGCTGAATCTCTTCCAGTACATTGAGCTTACCCAGCTTCTGTAGCCGATCGTGGATCAGATGCCAGGCACAATCGACATCTTTGCTGATCTCGCACTTTCCATCGGCAGAACCGCCGCAAGGGCCGTTCAGCAAACTTTTGGCACAGCGGGTAATGGGGCAGATCCCCTGGGTCAGATGCAAAACGCAATCGCCGCAACCGAGGCAGCGTTCAACCCAGACCCCCTGCTCCACGGGATAACCCATCGACATGGTGTTCAGCCCGGGCAGCACAATCAGCTCCGGCATATGCTCAACCAGGGTTTGCACACCGACGCCGCAAGCCAGCGAGAGCACCACATCAAATCCCTTTAACCGCTCCGCAACCTGGTCGATCATCTCAAATTCACACTGCCGCTCGATGGTGAAAGCCTCGACGCTAACCTCTTTCTTCTCTTTCTTGCGGTGGATCGAGATGGCCACGGCCAGCTCTTCCGCCTCTTTCTGTCCACCGGCCATGCAAACGGTGACACAGGTGCCGCATCCCAGGACGGCGATCCGCTGGTACGGTTCCAGCATCTCGAAAATCTCGTCCAGGGGTTTTCTTTCCGCGGTAATCATAAAATGGCTCACCTTCCCTTCATTTGCTGCTTATGCAATTCGTATGTTGTAGAGGTAGTGCTTCTAATCAGGCTGAAAGAAACCGCCTCCGGGCGGCCTCTTTCAGCCGGGCACACTATTTAGGCCTGCTTGAAGACATCGACATAGGAATCGCAGTAGATGTCAATGTTTAGAAGGATCCGCGCCGTAGCCACCGCAGACATCAGCTCGTCATCGCAGGCATCGGCGATAGCGGCATCGAGTCCGCACGCCATGGCCATAACCGCAAAAACACGGTTAACCAGTTCGCGATCCCTGGTGCCCTGGGAAGCATTGCTCAAGCCCACCACCGTCTTCGGGGGGGGGTCGGAGATCAGTTTAACCTGACGCAAAGTTTCCAGCACCTCGGGACCGTGGTCTTGGGCGACATTGCAGGGAAGAACCAGGGGATCAATATAGAGATTTTCAATGGGAACCCCGTACCCGTCACCGGTGGCCACCAGCTCCATGGCGAGGGCCACGCGGCTCTCGGAATCCTTGGGGATACCCTCTGCGCTCATCGCCAGACAGATCACCTCGGAGTCGTACTCCGCAGCGAGAGTGAAGACCCGGTCCATCTTCTCCGCCTCTGCGGGAACAGAGTTGATCATCGCCGGACGCTTGCAGACCTTCAGCCCTGCTTCGATGGCATCGTAATTTGTTGAATCCAGGCACAGGGGAAGATCGCTGGCTTTCTGGGTCTCCTCCACAAGCCACACCATCGCTTCGATGGGTGCGGCAGAACCGGGACCGACATTAATATCAAGGTAGCGAGCACCGTTTTGCTCCTGCTTTTTCGCCCACTCCTGCACGATGGAGCCATCCCGCTCGCGAATAGCCTTGGCGATATCCTGAAACATGCCGTTAATACGCTCGCCGATGATAATCATCGCACCAGCCTCCTGTCATCTTTAATTAAACACTTAATAGCTGTTATCCTGCATCAGCTCATCAATATTTTTTCTGACCAGCGCTGCCGCACGGGGATGGCGCATCACCAGAATATCCAGCCCCGCCTGCAGGAAAGCCATCGCTGTAGTCGCTTCCCAGAGGACCGCCCTTTCCGCCCGCTCGCCCCAGCCGGGAGCATCCTCCACAGGTGTATTCGCTTCCTTGGTCCGCCAGACTTCATGACCGATATTGCCGATCATTGGCATGGAGAGCATCCGGTCACCCTGCAGGGCACCGAGGCGGGCCCGCTCCATGATCGAGTAGGTGTATTCGATACCGTAACCTAATGCAGACATGCACGGGTCGATGATGATCCGGCCGTTCATGACCATACTCATCTCGGCAATAAGGATATTTAACTGCTTGCAGATGTTGATATCGATGGGCGAAAGGGCAATCACGTTGTGCAGATTAGCCATACAGGAGCTGGTAATCGCCTTATAGTTTTCCACCTCGGCAACACCCAAAAGCAGGTTCTCACCGGCGGCCGCTTCGGCAACAACGGGGTAGATCAGATTATCCTTTTCCGCCTTTCCACAACCGATGACGATGAGCGGAACCCCGACCGTTTCAAGAACCTTCTTTACAGTGGCAGCGCACTCTTCCGGAGAGCGATCCTGCAGATCAGGATCGGCGCTCTGCAGGCGAATCTGCACCAGATCGGCGCCGTACTCATCGACGCACTTTTTCGCCCAGGCTGCCGTATCTTCGAAAACATCATCGTAATACTCTCCAAAACAGGGGTTCCATTCGGGAACCATGTCGGTAATCTCCAGAGCGATGACCGGACGATGCGGCATCTCCCCTTCGAAATGGAGAAAAGGCAGCGTCGACTCGCCGCCGACAGTAACCGTGTGGCTGCGAGTGCCGCCCTCTTCTTTTGTTGCTCCCAGAACAACCTGGCCAACTTTGCTTCTATACCTTTCTCTTTGAATCTCTAAAGCCATCTTAACGCTCCTCTCTATGGAATTCAGGAGTCAATTGCTCTTTTAGGCGAAATTTTCTTTGGCGAATTTAGGTATACCGGCGGCTTCCCGCGGCCCCACCATCACCTTCCAACCTCCGGACTCTTCCTCCAAAGCTCCCTGCAAAACAGCAACATGTCCGGGAAGAACAATACTCTTGTGGTTGACTTTCTCCTCCAGGCCTGCTTCTTTCATCGCCTTGGCAATGATTTCACCGCTGAACTTGTTGTCCGCGTATGCTGTCAGCACCGAGATGCCTCCGGTATCGACTGAAAGAATATAGCTGGGGACGCGAGAGTTCTCCACTTCGCCTTCAACGATGAAATAGGTCAGGGAGAAGTTGGTGGTACAGTAAACCGGTGAATCCGCGTTCACTTCGCCGACCTCATAGAGACCCGGCTCCACCGCAATCGGTTTCTGCGGATCGGTGTAGAGATTCTGTCGCCAGGATAGAAGCGGCAGCAGATGTTCTTGTTTTGCTGTCTTCAGGACAACGATCGAAGCATACTTGCTCAAGAAAACCCCGGCCTGAACAATTTCATCCAGAGGGTCTTCCCCCGTGGTAAAGGTAATCGACGGATAACCGAAGGCCCGGAATTTCTTGATCGCCCCGCGGCGGAACTGGGTCAGATCAGCGAGCACCTGACTGGTTTCGCGGGCGCCGCTGTCTAAAACGAGCTCCTTGTAATCGAGAGCGACAATTTTATCCACCAGCTCCGCAGTCTTTTCCAGATCCGCCCCGCGGACCGCCAGAGGACATTCATTGGCCTTGGCTATTTCGACCATCTTCTCGTAATTGTCTGCCGTAGCCGCATAGAGCAGCGGCTTGCGGGAGGCGACAGCAGCGGCCGCTCCCTCCATCAGCGCCGGATCTTCGCAGAGCAGGATCATCGCCTTCTCCGTCTTCCCGGCAACCGCTTCCACCGCCGCCTTGAACTTGGCTCCGTCTCCGGAGTCACACTTAACCGCCACCACATCGGTGACATAGTGCAGGCCGACGCGATCAAATTCGAGCTCATTGAATGCCGCAGCCTCCGCCGCCGCATCTCCAGTATCGCTGATCAGCACAGCCACCCCGGTGGGATGGAAAAAGCGCTTGTCATGCCGGAACAGTTCGGTCTCATCGCCGAGTTCGAGCACGTGATCCCCCGTCCCCACTTTGACCAGCTTGATCGGCGGTGCCGAGGCGGACTCCAGCGCGGCTTTCCCTTCCTCGGTGACATACGGACACAGATCCAGCGAAGTTTTGCCGCTGGCCAGAGCCATGGCAAAGGCCAGACAGGTCGGGAAACCACACTCTTTACAATTGGTTTTCGGTAAATGTTTAAAGATCTCCAATCCGGTTAAACCCATTCTCTCGTCTCCTTTCTAAAGGGATATCTTAGAAGGTAAAGCTCCGGCTTCATCGTCTCCTCAGCCGGAGCTTTTCTCCCATACCTCCTACATCAGCGGATCCATCGTCAGGGCGGGATGCCCCTTCTCTTCCAGGAAGGGAAGGATCTCTTCGGCGGTGGTGCCGACCGTTTCATCGGCGATCTTGTCGATGAAATCGGCGCCCAGGCCGTCTTCCTCAGCCCGCTGCCGCAGATCGTCCCCGAGGAATTCCTTCAGCTCTTTCGGCATCCAGACCAGGCGGCCCAACCCTCCGTCAGCGCGGATGAACTTGCGGCTGAGCACGTAGGTGCGGCCGTGTCCCATGAACCCCGGTGTCTGAATCCCCCCGCCGACGGTGCCGGCAAGGGTGGAGAAAGTCATCCCGCAGGGGGTCTCCCCGCCGTGTTCACGAGTGGTGATCATCACCCCGTTGGCTTCGGGCATGATCGCCATGATGCACTCAAAGCAGCCGCATGAGGTCATCGGCCGGTCGATGAAGCTGTAGATGGAACATTCTTCAATGGTGCGGTTTGTATTTAAGTAGACATACTCGTTGATCGATTCCCAGATCCCGTTATGTTCATCGAGCAGCCCATCCTTGGAGATGGGGCGGCAAGGACCGGTGGGATCGATCTCGTAAGTGGCCTTGGAATCGAGCCAGCTCACCGCGCCGCAGAGCCCCAGCCTCTCCGGGGTAACCACGCAGCAGTGGTTCGGGGCAAAGGACTGGCAGAGGAGGCAGGAGTAGAATACATCAACCGCCTCGTCGGTAAGCCCCTTGAGCCGCTCGTCGCGGGCGGCATAGAATTCACGCGCCCGGGCCAGCTGCTCATTGACCTGCTCTTCATTAGTATAGAGCGTCACCTGAACCCGGTCGACGATGGAGGGAAACTCATCTTTAAGCTTGGCGACAAGGAGCTCGCCGAAGTGATGAATTTTAAAGCCCTTCTCCGCAGCGGCTTTGCCGATACGCATCCACACGGTGTCGCGCTGGGCCATATGCCAGATTCCTTCACCGTAGTTGATGATATCGTGGAACCGCCGCTCGAGGACCCCTTCAAAGTCGCTCTGCATCTTCCGTCCAAAGACCTTGGTGACGATCCCCAGCGGCAGGGAGCCGCCTTCTTCGACTTCGTCAATTTCGGGACCGATCACTTCGATCTTGCCGTCTTCGATCTCGTCCTCGCCGACCATATTCACCAGCTCAAAGCAGGGGGTACGGCCGCCGCCAAACTCGATGCGCATATCGCCCCGGCGGATCACCTCGCCCTCAAAGGCCGGGCCGACAGTGATGGGAACGGGAATATCGACTATCTTCAGCTTGATCCCGCGGATCTCCATGGCCACCTGAACCATGTCGTCATAATTCGGGTTGGGCACATACCAGTTTTTGATCTGCTCGTCTTCCGGCAGCTCATGATCGAGGATTACCGGGAAGCCCAGGAAGATCGCCGCGAACTGAGCGGCCACCTGAACCTCATCCGATTCGCCCAGCTGCAGAACAAAAGCACGCACCCGGCGGCGCTGGTAATCGCGGGTATTCTCCCGCTCGCCCGGCGGAATCCCGCCAAAAGCCATCCCGGCGCGGAGAGCATAGTTCACTGCATGGATCACCTGGGTAAAGTTACCGGTGGGGAAGGCGATAAAGTCGATTCCCAGCTTCATCCCGGCCTCGATGGCCTGCTCGACCACCTCGTAAGCCAAAAAGATCATGAAGCCCATGCCCTGAAGCTGCGTGATCAGCTTACCCAGGGCCTCAGAGGACTTGGCCTTGCCCACGATAACCGCCTGACCGGGGATCGTCCAGTCGACCAGAAGGATACCGTAACGGCGGACCACGGGGTCGCCGAGAAAGCCGGTCCAGGGTTCGACATGGGGCCTGGCCCCGTCCAGATAGCGCAGCGCCTCGATAATCTCAGCAGCATAAGCGGTCGCTTCACCGCAAAGGCGGGCGTTATAAAAAGTAAGCTCCTCCCGGACCTGGTTGCGCATCCGGTTTAAAATCGGAGGCAGCTCACCCAATTTCGTCACCGCTTCACCGCTCAAGGCCCGGATCACCGGCAGGTAGTAACCGGTATCGGGATAGGCTACCGGACAGTCGGGACCGTAGCGGCGAATAGCCTGATTGAGCAGAATCTCAGCGTAGCTGGTCGCAATAACGGCGCCGTCATAGGCCTTTTCAAACAGCTTAACCGGTGGATTCTCTTCATCAACAGCGCCATCAAAGATCTCTTCAAATGATTCTTTCCACTCTCTAGCTAAAACACCATCAAGGGTGCTGGATTCTCCTGTCATTTTCTTCTTTCCTCCTTTTTAGCGAGATCGGTTTACCACCCGGCGGAGATCTTTTCAGTTTCGTATTTCTCCTGAGCCTGGCGGTGCACCCGCAGCTTCCAGGTGCGCTCATTGAGCGCATCCATAATCACTTCAACCGATTTATCGGGATCCTCTTCCCAGATAAAGTAACCGCCGTAAACATCATGGGCGATCTGTCTGGCAACACCGTCGACAAGAGCGCTACCGGTAATCTCCGGGGTCACCCCCACATGGGTGGGCATCCCCAAGGTGACGCACCAGCTGCCGATGGCAACCGCCTTTTCACTCATCGCTTCGGGAGCCGAGGCCGCGTAGGGCACTTTCGGCGTATCGATCCCCCACTGGTTGGCCATGAGCGTGTTGAGGTCGTAGGCGCGTGAATTGTCCACGCAGGAGCCCATATGGAAAACCAGCGGCAGTTTATCAGTAAGCCTGTCGGCATTGGCTTCATTCAGCATGCGGTAAAACTCTTTCAGACCTTCGCCGGCGTGCTCCTCCACCGCCTCTGCATTCATCAGATTCAGCTTGGCCGCAGTCCCGGCCATACAGCCGGTGGCCACCATGAGCACGTTGTTCGCCGCAAGGCCTTTGATCACCGTGACACAGCTGTGATCGTGCAGCACGCGCAGGTTGTTGCAACCGCACAGCAGCACCACTCCGTTCAGCTGTCCCGAATCGATGGCATCGGTGAGCACCTTGATCGGATTGTCCGGATTAACCGCCGCAAAAACGTCGAGCATCGCTTCAACACTGAACCCGGCGGTAACTTTGTTTTTCAGCTTGGGAACATCGATGCGATCGGGTAACCTTTCTTTGTAGGCCTCAATGGCCAGATGGATAATCTCGCGGGCCTTCTCCGCAGCACGGTCTTCGGTAAATTCAACGTGGTGTGCTCCGGCTATTTTCGAATGCGACATCGTCGTGATAATACGGGTATGGAAACACTCCGCCACCGCCCTGATGCCGGGCATGATACACTGCACATCGACAACCATGGCATCGATGGCTCCCGTCATGATGGGCAGCTCCTGGGAGAGGAAGTTGGTCAGCATGGGCACTCCCTGACGCATGAGCACTTCGTTACCGGTACAGCAGATCCCCATGCACTTGATCCCCTTCGCCCCCACTGCTTCGGCTTCCGCCGTCATCTCGCGGGCCGCCCGAACGATCATCTCGCTGAGGAGCGGGTTGTGCCCGTGCAGAGCGACGTTGACCATCTCCGGATCGATCACCCCGAAGTTGGCTTCCGAGGTAACCGGTTTGGGAGTTCCGAAAAGGATATCGGAGAGGTCGGTGGCGATATGTTCGGCGGCAAAGTCGGCCAGGGATGTTTTTAACCCCTGGAAAACCAGGTTGACCGGATCGGAGTCAACCCCCATATGGGTCTGCCCCATGGTTTCAGAAATCGCGGTTTGGACGCTGCGCGGATGGATGTTGCAATCGGCAAATTTTTTCATCCGCCCTTCGGTAATGGTGCCCTCAAGCCAGCGCAGCGGCTCATCAGTGAGCTTGGTAAAATCGCTGACGGCGGCATCGAGAACCTCTTGCAAAAGATCGCGCTCCTCTTTTCCTTCCACCGAGAGGCCGATCATCTGAGCAACGCGGCGCAGCTTCTCCGGGTCCTCAACACTGTAATCGGGCGCATTTCCCGCAAGCATCTCGCTGACGGTGTAGATGAGGTGCCGGCCGTGGTCGGCGTGAGCGCCACAGCCTCCGTTAATTGCCCGGATCAGGTTGCGGGCAACGATGGTGTAACCGTGTGCACCGCAAATTCCTTTCGAAGCTTTTCTGGTGATACGGCAGGGTCCCTGCAGGCAGATACGGCAACAGATCCCGGTCCGGCCAAAATTACATTGAGGCTGCATCTGAACATAACGATCATAGGCAGTCTCAATCTGGCCGTCATTCCGTTCCAGAACTTCCAAAGCTGCCGGATCTACAGTCCTCTTGTTGTCAACCTTTTTTTTCTCTTTGGACATGTCTTTTTTCTGACCTCCTTTTAAATATTCAAGCATTATGGCCCAAAAAAAACACCATGTTAAGACTGGGCTTAGCGATCACCTCCACGAATTAGCTCGTAGATCTTTTCCACTCCAGGTAAAAGATGTTCTCTACCCAGTTCCAGTCCGTCGCTCCGCCGCGCCCTCTCCAGAACCTCCTCAGAAAAGGGCAGCATCGCTAAAATGCGCTCTTCCGGCAAAGATGAATACAGATAATCGCGGTCGCCTTCCGAACGGATTTTATTCCCGACAAAAACCACCCGGGGAAGCGCCAGATCCGCAGCGAGACGATCCACCGCCAGCGCGGTGGTCACGGCTGCACGGGTCGGTTCGACCACCACCAGCATCAGTTCAATTCCGCGGGCGGTGCCCCGGGTAAGATGTTCAATCCCGGCGCTCATATCGAGCACCACCGCCTCCGGGCGGTCCAGGAGAACATTGGTCAGAACAGCATTTAAAAAGGAACTCTCCTTGCAGTAGCAGGCCGTGCCGCCCTGCTTGATTCCCCCCATTTTAAGAAAACGGACGCTCCCCAGATGGAGCACATATTTTTCGAGAATATCGTCAACAGATGGGTTGAGATCGACAAAGGCCCCCCCGCCGGCATTGAGCTTAATGATCTCTTCCTGCAGATCGCACAATGGCGGCAGCGCGGCTAGCTTTTCAGGATTGAGCCCTAAAACCAGGCCCAAGTTGGCATCAGGATCGGCATCAACAGCAAAGGTAGGGGCATCGTTTATCTTTAGGCAGTAGATGAGATTGGCAGCAATGGTGGATTTTCCGGCCCCCCCTTTGCCGGAAACGGCAATTTTCAAACCAATCCTCCTTAGATCAAGACAAATTTGTCAATAACCGGGGATACTCGCTATCGTATTCGACAAAGTGGGGATAAACTCCTTTACCCGCATAAAAGTTTGTAATTTCACAAAATTTAAACCCGAAGCGCTTCAGCCGGGCCCAAAACGCACTTCCAGAAAGCCAAAAACACCGCACCCGGCATCAAAAGAAACGCGCCGGCCCGGCGATATGGAAACAGCCGGTGAACCCCGCCCTTTAAAGGCCTGGGTTCACCGGACTGGCGAGACTAAAATCAGGTTAAGCAAACGGCTACTTTTCCACCGTAGCGGTTTGAAAGCGGTAGCCGCTCTCTTCCATGGTTACAGTAATAATATCTCCCGGGGTGATCTTGCCCTGAAGCATCTCTTCGGAGATATTGTCCTCCAGACGTTTCTGGATCACCCGACGCAGCGGTCTGGCTCCGAAGGCCGGATCGAAACCCTCTTTCACCAACGCCTCCCGGGCCTCCCGGTCAACCTCAATGCTGAGGTCATATTCGGCCAGCCGGCGGTTAAACTCTGCCAGCATAATCTCGACAATCTGCGCAATATGCTCCTCATTGAGGGCATGGAAAACAATGATATCGTCCACGCGGTTTAAGAATTCCGGGCGGAAGGTTCGCTTCAGATCGGAGAGGATCCGCTCTTTCATCTTCTCATGAGTGCTCTCCTCATCGGCTGCCCCGAAACCGAGCGAGGTCCGGTGCGCAAAGGTCGCCCCGACATTGGAGGTCATGATGACGACAGCATTGCGGAAATCAACGGTGCGCCCTTTGCCGTCTGTCAGGCGGCCGTCCTCGAGAATCTGCAGCAGCACATTGAAGACATCGGGATGCGCTTTTTCGATCTCGTCGAAGAGCACCACCGAGTAGGGCTTGCGGCGCACCTGCTCGGTGAGCTGGCCGCCTTCATCGTAACCGACATAGCCCGGAGGGGCGCCGATGAGGCGGGCGGCGGTATGCTTCTCCATATACTCGGACATATCCAGCCTGATCATGGCCCGCTCATCCCCGAACATGGCCTCGGCCAGAGCCCGGGCCAGCTCGGTCTTGCCCACACCGGTCGGACCGAGAAAGATGAATGAGCCCACCGGCCGCAGGGGATCCTTCAACCCGGCCCGAGCCCGGCGGATCGCCCGCGAGACCGATTCAACCGCTTCGTTCTGCCCGATAACGCGCTCGTGGAGAATTCCCTCCAGGTTCAGCAACCGGGCCGACTCCTCTTCCGCCAGTTTTTTTACCGGCACCCCGGTCCAGCTGGAGACAATATAGGCAACATCCTCATCGGTAACCAGGGACAGATCGGCGGTACCCATCTGCTGCTCCCACTCCTTCTTCTGCTCCGCCAGGGCCTCTTTGACCTTCCGCTCCTGATCCCGCAGCTCCGCGGCCTGCTCAAATTCCTGATTGCGAACCGCCGCCTCTTTTTCCGCACGCACCGTGGCCAGCTTCTCCTCGATCTGCTTTAGATCGGGGGGAGCGGTGTAGCTGCGGATGCGCACCCGGGAGGCGGCCTCGTCGATGAGGTCGATGGCCTTGTCAGGCAGGAAGCGATCGGAGATATAGCGATCGGAAAGTTTCACCGCCGCCTCAAGAGCCTCATCGGTAATCTTGACCTTGTGGTGCGCTTCGTAGCGGTCGCGTAGCCCCTTCAAGATGGCCAAACTCTCCTCCTTGTCCGGCTCGCCGACAACGATGGGCTGAAAGCGCCGCTCCAGCGCCGGATCCTTTTCAATATGCTTGCGGTACTCGTCGAGCGTTGTCGCTCCGATGCACTGCAGCTCCCCGCGGGCCAGCGCCGGCTTGAGAATATTGGAGGCGTCGATCGCCCCCTCGGCGGCGCCCGCCCCGATGATCGTATGCAGCTCATCGATAAAGACCATCACATTGCCGGCCTGGCGCAGCTCCATCATCAACTTGCGCAGCCTCTCCTCAAATTCACCGCGGTATTTTGTTCCCGCCACCACTGCAGCCAGCTCGATGGTAACGAGCCTTTTGCCGTGGAGAATATCGGGAACGTTATTCTCCATAATCCGCTGGGCCAGCCCTTCGGCAATGGCGGTCTTCCCCACGCCGGGCTCGCCGATGAGGCAGGGATTGTTTTTGGTACGGCGGCTGAGCACCTGAATGACCCGCTCGATCTCCTTATCGCGGCCGATCACCGGATCGAGCTTCCCTTCGCGGGCCAGTTTGGTCAGATCCCGCCCAAAAGTGTCCACCGTCGGAGTCTGCGGGCCGCTTTTTTCCTCACCGCCCCGATGTTCACCACCCCCGGAGCCGCCCAAAAGCTGGATCACCTCTTTGCGGGCGCGCTTCAGATCGATCCCCAGATTGGTCAGCACCTGAGCGGCGATCCCCTCGCCCTCGCGAAGCAGCCCTAGAAGGATATGCTCGGTCCCGACATAGTTATGCCCCAGATTCTGACTCTCCTCAATGGAAAGCTCAACCACCCGCTTCGCCCGCGGGGTATAGGTGATCCCCTTGTGGAAAAGCTTGTCGCTTTTGGGGGCGATCCGCTCCACCTCGGAGCGCACCCGATTTAGATCAACATTCATATTCTGCAGAGCCCGGGCGGCAATCCCCGAACCCTCTCTGACCAGCCCCAGCAGCAGGTGCTCGGTCCCGATAAAATTGTGGCTTAACCTTTTTGCCTCTTCCTGAGCCAGCACCAGCACCTGTTGGGCCCGTTCAGTAAATCGACTGAACATGAACATGTTTTGTTCACCTCGCTAGAATTATTCTTTTGTAGATCCTCACACCGATTCTTTAAATTCCTCCAGCAGCGTCTTTAAACGCTCCGGACGTTCCAGATCCCTCTCTTGGGGGTTGAGCTCCCGGCCCGCCGCAATCTGCAGGCAAGCGGGGCGGATTGTCACCAGCATCTCATTGAGCAGTCTCCGGTCAACCCCTTTGAGCATTCCCAGATCGAAGCCCAAGCGCACATCGGAGAGCAGCTGCATCGCCTCCTGTGAGCTCATGATCTGAGCATATTTGAGCAGCCCCAAAGCCCGCCAGGAACGGTCGGCGAGACGGGCCCTGTTTTCGTTGAGCAGCACCTGGCGGGAAGCCTGCTCCTGCTCGATCACCTGCCGGGTAACCCCGCCAAGGTTGCGGATAATCTCCTTTTCAGTCTGCCCCAGAGTGACCTGATTCGAAATCTGGACCAGATTGCCGATGATCTCGGTCCCCTCACCGTAGAGCCCACGCACCGCCAGACCAACCTGGGAGAGAGCCCCCAGGAGCCGGTTCGCCTGTCCGGTCATGATCAGCGCAGGCAGATGCAGCATCACCGAAGCGCGCAGCCCCGTCCCCACATTCGTCGGACAGGCCGTGAGGTAACCGTAGCTTTCATCAAAAGCATAATCGATCTCCCCCTCCAGGCGGTCGTCGTAGCCATCGGCTTCCTGCAGGGCCTCTTCAAGCTGCAGCCCCGGTAAAATTACCTGGATCCGGAGATGATCTTCTTCATTGATCATGATGCTGACCGCTTCATCGCAGCGCAGCAGCAGCGCGCCGTGTTGCGATTCCCGGGCCAGGAAGGGGCTGGACAGGTGCTTTTCCACGAGCAGCTCCTTCTCCAGGGGGGGCAGGCTTTCCACAGGCAGGAAGGTAAACTGACCGAAAGCCTCCTCCTGAGAGGCCGCCGCCCGGGAGACCAGCTCCTGAACATGCTTGGTCTGGGCATCGGAAGCGAGGTAGGGAAAGGGAATCCCTCTGATATTGCGGGCAATCCGCACCCTTGAGCTGATTACCGTTTCCGCTTCCGGACCACTACCCTCCATCCATCTGCTGGAGACAATTTTATTTGGCTTCACTGCTGCCCCCCTCTTCCATCTCTTTTTCCAGAGCCTTGATCCGGTCGCGCAGCCCGGCAGCCTCCTCAAACTCCTCCTTTTGAACCTTCAGCCGGAGCTCCTCCCGAAACTTTTCCAGCTCCCGGGCAGAGCGAACCGCACCCTCATTGCGGCGCGGCACCTTACCGGTATGGCGGCTGCTGCCGTGAATGCGGCGCAGCAGCGGAGTCAGCTGTTCATCAAAAGCGGTGAAACAATCGCTGCAGCCGAGCCTGCCGATCTGGCTGAACTGGGCAAAAGTCAGCGCACAGGAAGGACACTGCACTTTAGCCGTGCCGAGCGCCTCCCGGGAACCGCGCATGCTCTCTCCAAGCAGGCTGCCCAGTAAATTATGCAGAGAAAACTGCGGTTCAAAAGAAAAGTCCAGTTCATCATGTGCCCGGGCACAGCGCCGGCACAGGTGCAACTCGGTTTTGCGGCCGTTGATTATTTTAGTGATGTGGATAGTCGCATTCTCTTGCTGACATTCCTGACATAACATCCTCATCGCCCCCTTAATAGCTGCTCTTTAGAATGGCCTCCAGAGAAGCCCGGAACAGCCTTTTTTGCAAGCGCCTTCTCTCTTCCCCGCTGAGCCCCCGGTAATGCTCGTCCCGCAGCAGGCTTTTCACCATCTGGGCCTCCCGCCGGGAGAGCGCTTTTTCTTCATAGATCCGTTTTAAAAATTGCTGCGCCCATACCGGATCAAAGGAGTCCGTCTCCAGCCGGCTTAATATCTCCACCCAGCCGAGGCTGCGAGGATTGACAATGCGGTAGATCCGGATATAACCGCCGCCCCCGCGCCTGCTCTCCACCACATAGCCGCGGGCCGGTGAAAAGCGGCTGTCCAGGACATAGTTCACCTGGGAAGGAACGCAGGCAAATTTGCGGGCCAGAGCGGCACGCTGGATCTCAACATAGTTTCGTGTGCTGAGGGCCAGCAGCTTTTTTAAATAGTCTTCGATATGATCAGTCAGTGAAGCCATCCATTTTCCTCCTTTTGCTGACCGTCACCGACCTCCGACCGCCGGGAAGGGTACCCCCGGGGTGCTGGTCTGACCTTACCTGACCTTTGTCTCTATTATACCTCACCCCACCCCTGATTGTGCAAGGAACATCTAGATTATTATACCGCCGGGGCGGCCTTTAAACTCTTGTTATTGAAGTTTATTGACCTTTATCGCATGATTTTGCCCGAAGGCAGGCAGGAAGGGAGAAACAAACGAGCCACGGGGACGGATCTCCCGGCTCTTTTTCGCTCAAGGGGTGGACCACGGGGACGGATCTCATGGCTCACTTTTAGGGCAGCAGTACTGATAACACTGTCGGGATAACTAATGAAGAAACGCCAAAGCACAGATCCTTCAGGCTGCGCCTTCAGGATGACACCGGCTGCTAACGCCTAAGCAAAATGTGGGCCACGAGATCAGCTAACTGAAGTCAAGCCCTAAATTTAAAATATTTGCATGTAAACTGATAAAAACTTAACTCATGCGGCCGGCAACATGCCGGCTGCATATAATCTATTATGTTCCTCCGGTGTTATCATAAAGAAATCTCTTTTGTTTGTCAGCACGGAATATATGATGCGAACCAGCTTATTC
>JAAZIG010000241.1 GCA_012510325.1 Bacillota bacterium | reverse complement strand
ATCTTTTTGCGGGGGGCGATGGTGCCGATCTATTCAACCAGCAAGTCTGAAGATGTCTGGTGGATCCTTCATGATTCGGGGAGCAAATTCTGTTTTTGCTCAGATCGGGAGCAGTTGGATAAGGTGCTCGAGGTCAAGGATAGGCTGCCGAATTTGGAAAAGATTATTGTGATGAGCCCCCAGAAGGGGAAGCTCGAAGAAATGGTTATGGATTTCAACGAATTCCTCCAGATGGGGCGGGATAATCGCCATCTAAAAGCGGAACTGCAGAAAAAAGTGCAGGACTTTAGCGAAGATGATCTGGTCACAATATTCTACACCTCCGGAACCACCGGGAAACCCAAAGGGGTCATGCTCACTAACCAAAATGTTGTCAGCCAGAAACTGATCATGTCTGAGCTGGGCTACCGTCAGGACGATATCTGGATGGCTCACCTGCCCTTTTGCCACTCTTACGGTTTTTCCGCAGACCTGATGGGGTGCGGCTATCTGCCCGGGGTGATGGCCGTCGTCGATTCCCTGGAGACGGAAGAGATCCGCTGGGCTCTGTCCACGTTCCGGCCGACGGTGATGAATTCGGTACCCCGCCTCTGGGAAAAAATATATCTCCAGATCAGCTCTTTGCTCAAGGAACGCCCCGCCTTTATTCAAAAATATTTTTGGTGGGCGAGCAAAGTGGGTTCAGAGGTCTACCTGCTGAAGAATAAGAAAGAGAAGGTGCCCTTCTCTCTGGGGTTCAAGATGGCTCTGAGCAAGCCGATCTTTGCCATCGTCAAGAAGATAGCCGGGCTGGACCGCCTGCGCTTCTGCACCACCGGGGGGGCGGCGATCAGCAGCGATCTGATTATCTTTTTCGGCGGCCTGGGGGTTAACCTCTATCAGGGCTATGGATTGACCGAAACCAGTCCCATCGTCAACGTGAACACCCCGGAGCACAACCGCATCGGCAGTGTCGGCAAACCTCTGCCGGGGGTGGAGGAGAAGATCGATGTGGATGGCGAGATCCTCGTGCGGGGGGCTCAGGTGATGAAGGGGTACTGGAAAAACCCCGAGGCCGATAAAGAGGTTTTCACTTCAGACAACTATTTCCGCACCGGAGATGTCGGGTTTATCGATGGCGAGGGCTACCTGACCATCACCGACCGCAAGAAGGAGCTGCTCAAAACGAGCGGCGGCAAGTATGTTGCTCCCCAGCCCATCGAGAACGCTTTCAATACCGATCCCTATATCGAGCAGGTCGTGGTGGTCGGCGAAAGGAGAAAACATATCGCCGCCCTCGTCGTGCCGGAGTTCGAGGCGCTGGAGAAATGGGCCCAGGAACAGGGGATCAAGTACCGGGATTACAGCGAGCTCATCGGCGACCGCCGAGTGGAAGAGTTGTTTCAGGCGAGCATTGAGCAGGTCAACGAGAACCTGGCCAGCTATGAACAGATCAAAAAGTACCGCATCGTCGACCAGCCCTTCACCGAAGAGAGCGGTGAGCTGACCCCCAGCCTGAAGATCAAGCGGCGGGTGGTTGATGAGAAATATAAAGAGCTCATCGATTCCATGTTCCCTGCTGAAGATACCTTTTCCGCTTCCTGAAAAAGACAGATTAACTGATCCGCTCCGGGAGGACGCCTGCGGCAGCCTCCCGGTTATTTTTGTGCGCCCGGGCATAGGCGCAGTCTCACCGGTGCAACTTTTAGGGCGGGCTGCTCGCGGCAGGCAGCCAGCCTGAGGCCGGGGTGTCCACCGCGCGGTGGAATCTGAAGGAAGGGCAGCCTCTTCCCCGATAGTTCTCCGGCGCGGGGGAGCGGGAGGCGGCAGCGGGGGAAGAGCTAGCGGGGCAAATGGGCACACTCTTGCATCTATAGGGAAATTTCAGAATAGTGAAGGGTTTTCTCCACTTGCGTTGAATACATGTAAATATTGCCGGGCATCCCCCGGAGCGCCGGGGGACCCCGGGACGATCTAGTCGCACCAGCAGCATACGCCAGCGCTGACAGCTTACTCCTTTAAAAGGCAAATCTACCGTTTAAGCTCCAGAGAGATCGCCATATCGGATCGAGGCAGTGCCGCAGCAGTTTCAGACAAAGCCGGGGCGAGGCCCATCCCCCGGCGGGTTTGGCTGCGACTTGTGCCGCTGCCTCCGGAAAAGGATCGAAAACAAGGAGGGTGACAGTGATTCAGCGTTACAATTTGGACACTATTGTCGGCACGGCTTTGCACAATGGGGATCTCTTTCCAAACAAGCCCATCATGAAGTCGCGGTATGACAAAAGGGGACGGAGAACGGATCAGATTCACACCTATACCTGTCAGGAGATGAGTGACATCACCTGGGATCTGGGATGCGGCCTTTACGCTCTCGGCTTCCGGGAATCCGATCGTCTGGCCGTATTTGCGCCCAACCGCCCGGAATGCATGTTTGCGGCAGGCTCCGCCTTGCTGCTGCGGGGGGCCATGGTCCCGGTTTACTCGACAAGCAAACCAGAAGATGTCTGGTGGGTCCTTCATGATTCAGAAGCCAAATTTTGTTTTTGTGGGGATGAGGAGCAGCTCGAAAAAGTGCTGCAGGTCAGGAATAGGCTCCCGAAACTTGAAAAAATTATCGTGATGAGCCCCCTCGATCGGAAGTACGGCAATATGGTTACCGATTTGAACGAGTTTCGGGAATGGGGCAACGAAAACCATGACAAAAAGCCGGCGATCGAAAAGATTGTCGGCGCGGCTGAAGAAGATGATGTTGTCGCCGTCTTCTATACGTCCGGGACCACCGGCCGGCCCAAGGGAGCGATTCTTTCCAACCGCAATATCGTCAGCCAGCGGGCCATCATCGCCGATATGGGTTTTCGCCGCGATGACACCTGGATGGCCCACCTGCCTTTCTGCCATGTCTACGGTTTTTCGGCAGATCTGATGGGGTGCGGTTACCTTCCCGGGCTGCTGGGCATTGTCGATTCCCTGGAGACGGATGAGATCCGCTGGGCTCTGCGAACCTACCGGCCCACAGTGATGAATTCGGTACCCCGCCTGTGGGAGAAGATCTATCTGGAGATCCGCTCCCTGCTCCAGGAGCGGACCAGTTTTGTCCAGAACTATTTCTGGTGGGCCAGTGAAGTGGGCAGCAAGGTCTATCTGCTGAAAAGTGAGAAAAAGAGGGTGCCGCTTTCTCTGAGCCTTAAACTGCTCTTGTGCCAGCCTCTTTTTCTAGTCGTCAAGCGAATGGCCGGTTTAAATCGCCTTCGCTTCTGCACCACCGGGGGGGCGGCCATCAGCCGCGACCTCATCGTTTTCTTCGGCGGGCTGGGGATCGACATCTATCAGGGTTACGGTCTTACCGAGACGAGCCCGATCATCAATGCCAATACCCCGAAAGAGAACCGCATCGGCAGCGTTGGCAAGTCGCTGCCCGGGATGGAGGTAAGGATAGACGAGGACGGTGAGATTCTCGTGCGGGGGCCTCAGGTGATGAGCGGCTACTGGAAGAACCCGGCGGCAAACAAAGAGGTCTTCACACCCGACAATTTCTTCAGGACCGGCGATATCGGATTTGTCGATGATGAGGGCTATCTGACCATCACCGACCGCAAGAAAGATCTGCTCAAAACGAGCGGAGGCAAATATGTGGCCCCGCAGCCGATCGAAAATGCGTTTAACACCGATCCCTATATCGAGCAGGTGGTCGTGGTCGGTGAAAACCGGAAGTATGTTTCCGCTCTCGTGGTTCCCGAGTTCGAGGCTCTGGAAAAATGGGCTAAAGAGCAGGGGATCAGCTACCGGAACTATTCTGAGCTGGTCGGGGACAGCCGGGTGGAAGAGCTGATGCGGACCAGCATCGAACGGATCAATCGGGATCTGGCCGGTTATGAGCAGATCAAAAAGTACCGCATCGTCGATCAACCTTTTTCTGAGGAGAGCGGCGAGCTGACCCCCAGCCTCAAGGTGAAGCGGCGAGTGGTGGACGAGAAATATAAAGCGCTCATCGATGAAATGTATCCCGCCGGCGATACCTTCACCGCCATGTCGTGAGTTTTTCTTTCCTTTGGGCGATCGTTTGTTCCCTCCCCCGTGCCGGGGGAGGGCCGGGGTGGGGGTGGCTGGGGAAGATTAAATTTCCGGGGGAAACCGGAGTAAGAGCAAAGTGAACAGGAACCTGCCTCAGGATAAATGCACCGCGAGATTCGTTCCTATAAGTTATAGTAAAGGGTTATTTATCATCCTGAGGGCGTAGCCCGAAGGAGCTGATCTGGGCACCCCCTTGGCTATTCCGGGCGCAGCGAGGATCTGCTCTGGGCATCTCTTTTGCCGTTCCCAGCGTAGCGAAGAAACTCCGGTAGCGCTGTTGCCCAAGCGCACCTGACCCGTCGCTGGTGAAATGAGCCATGAGATCCGCCCCTGTGGCTCACCAGTTAATGGGAAAGTGGGCCATGAGATCCGTCCCCATGGCTCACCAGTTAATGGGAAAGTGGGCCAGGAGATCCGTCCCCGTGGCTCAGGGAATTTTTGTCATCCTGAGGGCGTAGCCCGAAGGATCTGATCTGCGAACTCCTTTGCTGTTCCCGGGGTGAAACTCAAAGGGTCTGCTCGGAGAAAATGAGCCGGGAGATCCGTCCCCATGGCTCATTTGTTCAGCCGAATAGGATATTGGCCAGCAGCCCGATGAGGGTGGGGACCGCCAGATAGAGGGCATTTTTCAAGATAACAAAACGAGATCCGAGGAAGGTGAACTCGTAGGGCAGATGCCCGACGTTGATCATGCCCCAGGCCGTGATCATCGCGATGGCGGCTCCGATAGAGATACCGTCTTTGAACAGGGCGCCGAAGAGGGGGAAGAAGGCGTAGGGCCCCCCCTGGATGAGCGCACCGATGGCCGGTCCGATGAACAGCCCTCGCCAACCGGATTCTGTTCCCAACCAGGAGAGCAGGGTTTCTTCCGGGATCAGCACATTCATGAAGCCGACGACAACGAATGCGGTTAACAGAAGCGGCAGGACGGTGAAAAGCAAATTCCTGGCTTCTTTGAGGCCCTCCACGTGTTTGCCCTGCCGGTAGGCTGCAAAGAGGGAGGCTGCGGCCATCAGTGAAAGGACGATAATTGTAGCGGTCATTTAACCACCACTATTCCGTGTTTTTTTGTTTTTCAACTGCAGTTGCACCACTTCTTCCCTGATCTTCTCGGCGTAACCGGGGAGAAGGAAATTTACAGCCGCCCCGGCGAGTATGGGGATGGCGAAGGTCAGCAAAAAGCGGACAGCTGTTATTTTTATACCGACGAAAGCTATCTCAATGGGGATGCGGCCGACATACCAGAGTGTTTTAGCCGCCACAAAGCTGATCATGGTGCCGATATTGGCACCCGAGATGATCAGGGTGGCCATCAGGGGGTAGAAAAAGAAAGGTCCCCCGGGAACCAGCGCTCCCATCAGCGTTCCCAGTAACGGCCCCTTCCAGCCTGCTTCAGCGCCCAGCCACTTGGTCACCATCTCTTTTGAAATCAATGCTGAGATCGAGCCGGCAATGATAAAGGCGATAATGATGAGGGGAAAAACCTCCAGGAGCGTTTTCCCCGCGGTGGCGAACCCCTCGCCGACGAGGGCCCAGCCCCCCTGAAACAGGGCGATAACGATCAAAATCAGAGCCACCGCTGCCATACCAAGCAATGTTTTGTTCATCGAATAATTTGTTTGTCCCCCTGTTTTCGTTTTGTTGACGCCGAAAATTCTTGCTGGAATAAAGATTGTCTTCAAAAGCTGATCGCAGCTTTCACTGTGAGCACACCGGTTTCCCTTTTAAATTTACCTTT
>JAAZIG010000240.1 GCA_012510325.1 Bacillota bacterium | reverse complement strand
CTACAGCGATTGCGGGCTGATGATCTACAATCCCCATTTTCACGAGATCGGCGCCGGCGGGAGCGGCTGCGCCTGCTCGGGGGTGGTGGTTTTGGGGCACCTTCTCAGACGGATGAGGCAGGGTGAGCTGCACAAGGTGCTCGTCGTCTCTACCGGGGCGCTCCACAGCACGACCACGCTGGCCCAGGGCGAGAGCATCCCGGCGGTGGCCCACGCGGTGGCTCTGGAGATGTGAGAGCGGCGCGCTGCGCGCTGCGGGAAGAAAGGAGCAGGTGAGCAATATGGGCAGCTATTTGACCGCTTTTCTGGTCGGGGGGCTCTTCTGCCTCGTCGGGCAGCTTCTTTTTGATCTGACCCCCTTCACGCCGGGACATATCCTCTCGGGATTTGTCGCCGCCGGCGGGATTCTCGGCGGGTTCGGCCTCTACGACCGGCTGATTGAATTTGCCGGAGCCGGGGCCAGCCTGCCCATCTCCAGCTTTGGCAACGCCCTGGCCAAGGGGGCGATGAGCGAGGCGGCTCGCAATGGGCTCATCGGTGTTCTCACCGGCATGTTTGAGCTGACCAGCACCGGGATCACCGCGGGAATCCTTTTCGCCTTTTTCATGGCGCTGCTCTTCGAGCCCCGCGGTTGATCCGGGAAGGCTGAAAGGAATGGAGGCGTGCGGCGGTGTCGACGGCTATTCGCAAAAAACTGGAAGAGAACAAGGCTTACCTGGAGGAGCGGCTGGAGCTGGGCCGCAAAAATTTCGATCTCATCTACAAGGAGTTCACCGTGGGGGGGAAAAAGGCGGCCCTTCTATTCGTGGACGGCCTGAACAATAACGAGATCACCGTTTTTGTGCTCCGCGCCCTCCTGGAGACGGAGCGGACGGCGCTGCTTCCCTCGCCCGCCGACAAGCTGATCCGGACGATTATCCCCTTTGCCGAGATCGATCCCGTCGACGATTTTGAGGAGGCGCTGCGCCAGGTTCTATCAGGTCCCATGCTCCTGCTCATCGACGGGGAGACGGTGGGGCTGCTCATCGACTGCCGCGAGTACCCCATCCGCCAGCCCCAGGAACCCGATATCGAGAAGATCACCCGGGGGTCGCGGGACGGGTTCGTGGAAACGCTGGTCTTCAATGTGGCTCTGGTCAGGCGGCGCATTCGCGATCCCCAGCTCCGCTGCGAGCTCATCGAGGTGGGCCGCCGCTCCGTCAGCGATATCGCCGTCGTCTATATCAACGATATCGCCAATCCCAAAATCGTGAACGACGTCCGCGCCCGCATCGAGAAGATCGATATCGATGCCCTGCCCATGGCCGAAAAAACCGTCGAGGAATTTATCACCCACTCTTTTTGGAACCCCTTTCCCGTCATCCGCTACACCGAGCGGCCCGATGTGGCGGCGACGCATCTCCTCGAGGGCCATGTCATCATCATCGTCGACACCTCCCCCTCGGTGATGATCGTTCCGGTCACTTTCTTTCACCTGCTGCAGCATGCCGAGGAGTTCAGGCAAAATCCCGTTGTCGGCACCTATATTCGCTGGGTCCGCTCCATCGGGGTGGCTCTCTCCTTTCTGCTGATCCCCCTGTGGCTGCTGCTGGCGATGGAGGGGCGCTATCTGCCCGAGGGGTTGAAATTTATCGGTCCGAAGGATCAGGCGAGCATCCCCCTCTATCTGCAGTTCATCTTTGCCCATTTCGGGCTCGACCTGGTGCGCCTGGCCAGCATCCACACGCCCTCCCCTTTTGCCACGGCGCTCGGCCTGGTCGGCGCCCTGCTCATCGGGCAGATCGCCGTTGAGGTCGGCTTCTTCACCCCGGAGGTCCTGCTCTATACCGGGCTGGTGGCCCTGGGCGTCTTTTCAAATCCAAGCTGGGAGCTGAGTATGGCCAACCGGGTTGTTCTCTTTTTCCTGATCCTGCTGACCGGGCTGCTGCGCCTGCCGGGGATGCTCATCGGGTTTGCCCTGGTTTTGCTGCGGCTCCTGACCACAAGATCTTTTGGTTTCCCCTATCTCTGGCCGCTCGTGCCTCTGAATCTGAAGGCCCTTTCCATCGTCTTCTACCGCCGTCCCATCCCGCTGCAGCTCTACCGTCCCGACTTTCTGCGGACCAAAGACAGCGATCGCACGGGCGGGAAGCGCTGACCGGCCGCCCGGGAGTGTTGATTTTGTCTGCTGCCCCTGCTGGCTCCGCGCTTTAGCGGAGCCAGCCGCTGCGGGGAAGAGGAGCGTCCGGCGGCAGAGGAGTGCGATCCGGGGGTGCGGAGAGGCTCGGCGGGGTGAGGCCTTTTTTGTTGAGCGGGGGCGATCCGGAAGGCCGGGGCGGGAGAGGAGATTCCAACAAATGACTAATGCTTTGTGATATAATCTAGCAGATCGATCACGCTTTAGACAATAAATGTAACGGTGGTTAGCCTCTTTGACGATTATAGTGACCCATGATCAGGCCGGTTTCGGGGCCCTGGCGGCCCTGGCGGCGGCGGCAAAGCTGTATCCGGAAAGCCGAGTTCTTTTCCCGGATAAGCTGGCCCCCGCTGCGGCGCTCTTCTGGGAACGGCACGGTGACAGGCTGCCGCTGAAAACTGTCAGCGGGGCGGAGGCGCCGCCTTCAGCCGGGACTGTTGTTGTCGTCAATACCCGGCGGAAGAGCCGCCTGGGGAGCCGTCTGCCCCTGCTGGAGCGGGCCGGAGCGGTCCATATCTTCGATCATCACCCCGCCTCTCCCGATGATATCGGGGGGGAGGAGCTCTTTGTCGGGGAGGTGGGGGCAACGGTGACCCTGCTAATTGAGCAGATCCGCCGCCTGTCGCTTCCGCTGGACGAGGTGGAAGCGCTGCTCCACCTTCTGGGGATCTACGACAGCACCTCTTCGCTGGGCGGCGCCGGGACCACCCCGCGCGATGCCGCCGCCGCCGCTTTCCTCTGGGAGCAGGGCATCGATGCCTCGCTGCTCCAGGAGTATCTGCACGTCCCCCCGGGGGGATCCCGGAGAGGGCTTCTGGAGACGCTTTTCCGCAAGAGCAAGCTTTACGACATCGCCGGGCGGCGCCTCCTTGTCACCGCCGTCCCCGCAGAGGAGTATCTGCAGGGCGCCCCGGTGCTGCTGCGGCGGCTGCAGGAGATCGAAGAGCTCGACCTGGCGGTAACTCTCGTCGAGCTGGACGGTGCCGTCTCCCTGACGGCCCGCACTGTTGCGGACGAACTCGATCTAGAGCTTCTTCTGGCACCGCTTGGGGCTGCCGGAGGCCGTCGCGAGGCGGCGGCGCTGCTGGAGGGTGAAGCGCTCTTTGCCGTCAATGAGCGGTTGTTAGAGCTTCTGGAGAGGCATCTGCCGCCTCCGGTTACAGTGCTGCAGATCGCTTCGGCTCCCGTGGCCGCCGTCGATGAGGGCGTCACCGTGGCCGCCGCCGATGAATATTTTGAAGAGAGAGGATACTGCGCCGGACCGGTCCTCAGCGAGGGTCGGGTGGCCGGGATGATCTCGCGGCGGGAGCTGCACCGGGCCCTGCGCAGCGGTCTCGATGATGCTCCGGTGCGCGGACTGATGAAGCCCGCCGTGACCGCCGGAGCGGAGATCTCCGCCACGGCGCTGCGCCGGATCTTCGTCGAGAAGAGAGCGGAGCGGGTTGTGCTGGTCAACGGGAAAAACGAACCGGTGGGGTTGGTTTCACCGGTCGATCTGCTGCACTATGCGTACCGTCTCGATCGGCGCCCTCCGGCGGCGCTGCCCCGGGGGAGTCTCCTGCAGAGCCCTCCGCCGGCGGAGATGGAGAGTGCGGCGGGACTGATCAAAGAGGCCCTGCCGGCGCGCTGGCAAAGCCTGCTCATGCTCATCGGGCAGCGGGCCTCCCTGATGGAGGCGGCTGTCTATCTGGTGGGGGGGACGGTGCGCGATCTGCTTCTGGGACGGGAACCGGCCCGCGATCTCGATTTTGTGGTCATTCCCGATGCCGTCAGCTTTGCCAGCGGGATAAACAAATACCTCGGCGGCAAGCTGAAGATCTTCGAGCGCTTCGGCACCGCTTCGATATTTTTGGAGAACGGTCTCCGCCTCGATTTCGCCACCGCCCGGGTGGAGCTCTACGCCGCCCCGGCGGCGCTGCCGCAGGTGAGTGGGAGCAGCAGTCTCAAGCGCGATCTCTACCGCCGTGATTTTTCGATCAATACGCTGGCCTGCTCGCTTCTCCCCGAATCATACGGGGAGCTGTACGACTTTTTCGGCGGGCGGCAGGATCTTCACGACGGCGTGATCCGGACTCTCTACCACCTCAGCTTTGTCGACGATCCGTTGCGGCTGCTGCGGGCGGTCCGCTTCGAACAGCGCTTCGGCTTCCGGATTGAGGAGAAGACCGCCGAGCTCATCGGCAAGGCGCTGCAGAGCCGCCTTCTGGAGAAAGTCAGCCGCAGCCGGCTCGCTCAGGAGGTCAGCCTGATCTATGCGGAGGAAGATCCCCCCGCCGTTCTGATGCGGCTGCACGAGCTGGGCGCGCTCGGCTTCATCTACCCCCGCCTTTATCCCGATGAGGCCCTCTGGCAGCGCCTGAACCGCATCGGCGAGACCCTGGCGGGGGCCCGGCGGCGGGAATGGAGCCGCCGTCCTGAAGAAGAGCTGGTCTATCTGGGCGGGCTCCTCATGGAGATGGCGCCGCATGACCGCCTGGCGATCATCAGGCGGCTGGGCCTGTCGCGGCGGCGGGCGGCGGCGGTGCTGCAGGGGAGCGAAGCGGTTCCCCCGCTGCTGCGGGAACTCGAAGAGGCCGGGCGGGAGATTCGCCCCGCCGTTTTGGTCAACCGCCTTGATCCCCTCTGCCCCGAGGCGCTGCTGCTGCTCGATGCGCTGGCTGCCAGCAGGGCGGTGAAGGATAATATCAGGCTGTACCGGGAGAGCCTGCAGTATGTGCGCCCGCGGCTGCGCGGAGGCACCTTAAAACAGCTCGGTCTGGAACCCGGCCCCGTCTACGGCGAGATCATCGCCGAGTTGCGAGGGGCGGTGCTCGACGGGCGGGTGCGCAGCGAAGAGGAAGAGCTTGCTTTTGTCAAGGCATACCTGCGAGGGGAGGGGTAGTCGATCTTTCCGGAAAGCGTCCTCGATATATTCTGGCGGATTCCCGCTTTGCTGCTCGCGATCACCGTTCACGAGTATGCTCACGGCCGGGTCGCCTACGAGTTTGGAGATGCCACCGCGGCAAGCATGGGCCGCCTGAGTCTAAACCCCCTCCGCCATCTCGATCCCCTCGGGACGGTGACCCTGCTCCTTTTCGGCTTCGGCTGGGCCAAACCGGTGCCGATCAATCCGTACAATTTTCGCGATTATCGTTCCGGGATGCTCTGGGTTTCCTTTGCCGGGCCGCTGGCCAATTTTGCCCTGGCCCTGCTGAGCCTTTTTCTTTTCTTTTTGCCGGCGCGGCTGGGGGTTCATTGGCCGCTTTACCTTCAGTTCTTCAATATGTTGGTGATCTACAATATTCTTCTGGGGGTATTTAACCTGATTCCGATCCCCCCCTTGGACGGCTCCAAGATCCTGGCTGCCCTGGCTCCCGCGGGGGCCGCCGCTCTGCTCAGGCGTATCGAGCCCTATGCTCCGGTTCTGCTGATTTTGCTCATCTTCAGCGGGGCGATTGGCCGGATCATCTGGCCCGTATTCAATGCCGTCAGGGTGGGGATGCAGGCTCTGGTTCTACTGATCCTCGGTTTACCATAAGTGTGGGGTGAAAAATATGGCTGAAGAAATTTCCACAAGTAAACAAACTATTGTCAGCGGGGCGCGCCCCAGCGGCAAGTTGCATCTGGGCAACTATATCGGCGCTTTGCAGAACTGGAAAGAGCTGCAGGAGAGCTACCGCTGCTACTATTTTATTGCCGACTGGCACGCCCTGACGACGGGCTACGCCGAAGCCCATGAGGTCGCCGGGAGCAGCCGGGAGATGCTCCTCGACTGGCTCAGCGCCGGGCTCGATCCGGAAAAGGCGGTTCTTTTTCGCCAGTCCCGGGTTAAGGAGCATGCCGAGCTTTTCCTGCTTCTGGCGATGATCACGCCCATCTCCTGGCTGGAGCGCTGTCCCACCTTCAAGGAGCAGCTGCGGGAGCTGGAGGGCAAAGAGATCAACAATTACGGTTTTCTGGGCTATCCCCTGCTGCAGGCTGCCGATATTCTGGCTTACCGCGCCGACGCCGTTCCCGTGGGCGAAGATCAGCTGCCGCACCTGGAGATTACCCGCGAGGTCGCCCGCCGCTTTAATTATCTTTACGGCGCGACCCTGCCCGAGCCGGAGGCGCTGCTGGGGAAATATCCCCTGCTTCCGGGGATCGACAGCCGCAAAATGAGCAAAAGTTACGACAACTACATCGCTCTTTCCGATCCTCCGGAAACGATTCGGGAAAAGGTTCGCCGGATGATCACCGATCCGCAGAGGGTGCGGAAAAATGATCCCGGACGGCCCGAGGTCTGCACCGTTTACCGCTTCCAGGAGATCTTCAATCCGGCGGAAGCGGAGCAGCTTGGGGAAGCCTGCCGCACGGCGGGGATCGGCTGCGTCGGCTGCAAGGAGATCGCCGCCCGCAAGCTCATCGAAATGATGGCGCCGCTGCATGAAAAAAGGCGTTTGCTGGAGCAGCAACCGGCCTATCTGGAAGAGGTTCTTCTCGAGGGAGAGAAGAGAGCCGGAAAGGAAGCCCGCGCCACTCTCGAGGCAGTGCGCGGAGCGATGGGGCTGTAAATGTCCTCGCCCGGCGGCTATACGATCAAACTGCCTGTCTTTGAGGGGCCCTTTGATCTTCTGTTTCACCTGATCAAGAAAGATGAGCTCGATATCTGGGCTGTCTCCATCGCCGAGATCACGGAACAATATCTGCAGTACCTTCAATCGATGCAGGAGCTGAACCTCGATGTCGCCAGCGAATTTTTGGTCATGGCGGCGACGCTGCTGCGGCTGAAATCGAAGCTGCTCCTGCCGCAGCCGGTCTCGTCCGAGGAGGAGGACGAGGAGGCGCTCTATCAGTTTAACAGTCCCGAAGAGCTCTTCGAGCGGCTGGAGGAGTACCGCCGTTTCAAAAAGGCGGCTGAATTTTTCAGGGAGAAAGCCGCCGAGCAGCAGATGGTTTTTCTCCGCTCCACCGGAGCGAAGGAGAAGTATCTGCTCATCTCAGAACGGCAGCGGCAGGAATCATATTATACCTACTGGGAGGGGGCCCATCTGTTGGGCGAGATCATGAACCGCTTTGAGGCGGTGGCAGCGGCATATTCTGTCGTCCCTCAGATCGAGATTTTCGACGATATGCCGACAGATGACCGCAGCGAATATATCTGCTCCCTGCTGGAGAAGTCGGGGGAGGTGCTTCCGTTCAGCTCATTTTTGAAAAAAGAGGGGCTGCGGGAAATCCTGCTCACTTTAATCTCCCTCCTTGACCTGACCCGCCGGCGAAAGGTAAAATTGCTGCAGGATCGTCCCTTCGGGCCGATTCTGGTGGCGCCAGTAGAAAAAGAGGTGTGAACTTGTCCAGAGAAGAGTTGAAAGCGATCATTGAAGCGCTTCTCTTTTTATCGGAGGAGCCGGTCAGGGTCAAAAAGATCGCCGCCGGTACCGGTATCGCGGCGGAAGAGGCGCAGGAGCTGCTCCGGGAGCTGCAGGAGGAGCTCACTGAACAGCGCCGCGGACTGCGTATTTTTGAGATCGCGGGAGGCTACCAGATGGGTACCGCTCCGGAGCTGGCTCCGCATCTGGAGCAGGCGGTGGGCGATGAGGAGTCGGGGCATCTTTCCAGCGCCGCTCTCGAAACTCTGGCCATCATCGCTTACCGGCAGCCGCTGACCCGCCCGGAGATGGAGGCGATCCGGGGAGTTCGCTGCGAGCATATTCTGCAAAATCTGCTGAAGCGCAAACTGATAAGGGTCTGCGGGCGCAAAGAGAGCCCCGGCCGACCCCTGATCTACGCCACGACCCCCGATTTTTTGAGATATTTCGGCCTAAACGAACTCGAAGAACTGCCCCCCCTGGAGGATTAACTCAGCCACACTTACTAGCCCCCCGCAGATGAGCCACGGGGACGGATCTCCCGGCTCACTTTTGTGCCATGGGGTATGAGCCACGGGGACGGATCTCCTGGCTCACTTTTGTGCCATGGGGTAGGTCCGGCCTCCTCTGTCATGCTGAGCGCAGCGAAGCATCTGAGTCAAGGGGACGTAGCCTTTGACTCACTCCTGAAACGAAATCCGTCCACCGCTGTCATGCTGAGCGTAGCGAAGCATCTATAACGTTACTGCCGCGTCACGGACGCATTTTGCTTTGTGAGCCACAGGGATGGATCTCCGGCTCATTTTTTTGCCACGGGGGAGGGCCGCCTCTTCTGTCATGCTGAGCGTAGCGAAGCATCTACAACGTTACTGACGCATCGCGGACGCATTTCGCTTTGTCCTCCCCCGCCGGGCTAGAAAAAGCATAGGGCAACTTTAAAGAAAGCGTTGTACCGCAGATCCTTCGGACTGCGTCCTCAAGATGACAAAAATGTGCCATGACCTAAATGCACCGGG
>JAAZIG010000239.1 GCA_012510325.1 Bacillota bacterium | reverse complement strand
CTTTGCCCGGCTTGACATGTTGGAATTCTACCACTTCGTAAAGCTGGCCGTCCAGCTCAAAGGACAGCCCGGTATGAAAATCGTTGACGGAGATCATCTTCTCCTGTCCGCCCCCTTTTGCGCTAAATAGTGATCAGTTCGCGGGGGCACCGCGTCAGCGACTCGGCGCCTCCTTCGGTGAGCAAAACCATATCCTCGATGCGGACCCCGCCCTCTCCGGGCAGATAGATCCCCGGCTCGACGGTGACGACCATCCCCGGAAGCAGGGTCTCCTCGCTGAGCGGCCCAAGCACGGGGCGCTCGTGCACCTCCAGCCCGACGCCATGGCCCAGCCCGTGGCCGAATTGCGCCCCGTAACCGGCCTCCTCGATGGGCCGGCGGGCCAGGGCATCGGCCTCGCGACCGGTCAGCCCCGCCCTGATCTTCTCCCGGGCCTCCTGCTGGGCCCGCCGGACGATCTCGTAGATCTCCCGGGCCCGGGGGCCCGGTTCGCCGAGAGCAAAGGTTCGCGTCATATCGGTGGCGTAACCGTCAAAGGTGCCGGTGAAATCGACGGTAACGAGCTCCCCCGCCCGCAGCTGCTTCTCCGAAGCGATCCCGTGCGGCAGCGAGCCCCGCTCTCCCGAGGCCACGATATAGTTGAACTTGGTCTCCGTCGAGCCCCGGCGCCGCAGATAAAACTCGAGCTCCAGGGCGACCTCCCTTTCGGTCAGCCCCGGGCGGGCCAGGTTCAACAGAACCTCGAAAGCCTGATCCATGATCGCCGCCCCCCGCCGCAGGGCGGCCACCTCGGCGCCGCTCTTCACCGCCCGGAGCTCTTCAACGAGCCCCCGCTGCGGGATCAGCTCCAGGGAAAGCGCCTCCTGCAGGTTCCGGTACAGGCGGTAGGTGACCTGCTCCTCTTCAAAATGGAGGCTCCGGTAAGCGGACGCCTCCAGATAGGGCTTCAGCATCTCGCCCAGCTGAGCCTTCCACGGAGCGAGCGTGAAGAGCGGGGCCTGGGCGGCGGCCTGCTCCCGGTAGCGGAAATCGGTAAAAAGAAGCGCCTCCTCCGCCCCGATGAGAAGAACGCCGTTCGAACCGTCAAACCCGCTGAGATAGCGGCGGTTGACCGGGTGCGTCACCAGGAGGGCTTCCATCGATCTTTGCTTCATCTCTTCCTGCAGTTTGTGCAACCTTTTTGCCATCACTATTCCTCCTCAGATCCGGCCCTTCCTCTTACTTACCATTCCCCTATTTGAGTCTGTATTCCTGCCCTCGGGGATAAAATTACCGTTTAAATTTAGCGGGTGACCCGGCTTAGGGAAGCCGCCGGCAGCCGGAAGGGGGTCAGGCCGGGAAGAGTCCCGGCCAAGGCAAAAGAGAACCGCATCAGAAGAACCCTCCAAAAAGAAACCGGCGCCGCTTTACGGGGGCTCCGCAGAGACCCTGATGCGCGCGGTCGCCGGGGTGAGGATAACATAGATCCGCGAGCCACTCTTGGTTTTGAAACCGACGGTTCCGCCCCTGCTGGGGGCGCCGAGAGTGGTGAAGGAGAGCTTGTGCACCCCTCCGGATACCGGAAAATTGTTCAGGGCATAGGATACCCCGCTGGGCAGCTTGACCTTGCTCTGCTCCACCGGCAGAAACATGCGGTAGTCGTTCGCCGCCCAGCGAAAATCGATGCGCGTATCCATCCCGCCGGTGATGGCGATCTGCTGCGCCAGCCGCAGATCGGAGACCAGCCGCCAGGCGGCTGTCTCCAGCGTCCATCTCTCGCTGACAGAGCCGAGCGCGGGAATCGCCATGGCCAGCATGATTCCCAGGATCGCCAGCGCCAGGAGCAGCTCAACTAAGGTGTACCCGTCAGAGGCTAGGCGGTCTCCTCTTCCAGTTCCTCTTCCGGCTCCTCTTCTATCCCCATCGCCTCAGCCTGCCCTTCCAGGAAGAAGACCAGATCGAAATTGAGATTCAGCCGGTGTCCGCTGTCCGAATCCTCTTCCAGCCGGACATTGTCCACCAGGGACTGGTGGGCAAACTGTTCGATCCCCTCGAGCAACACGAGCAGGGCTTCCATTTTGCCCCCCGCCGAGATGCTCACGGGGATGACGCGGTAGCCCTCGGCATCCCTGAATTCGTAAGCGTTTAACGTGCCGATCTTCAGATCGGCGGAGAAGACCAGCTTCTCCAGCGCGCCGAGCACCTCCGGCAGGGCGGAGACAGCGGGTACCTTCGTCCGCAAAAAGTCCTCGTTTTGCCGGGCCGCCTCCCAGCGGCTCTCGGTTTCCTTCTTTTGGGCCAGCCTGTTCTCCAGAGTGGCGATGGCCTGCTCCTCGTCCAGATTGGCTTCACGCATCGCCTCAATTTTGGCCAGCCCCGGCTTCAGAAACAAGAATCCGTAAAGCAGGCCGGCAGCAACAATAAGCAGAATGATCAGGGCGTATGTGGTTGCCAGGGGCTTTTTCTGGGTTGTCATCATGGCTGCTCACCTCCGTCCACAAAGGTCAGCTCAATATCATAATGAAACTTGTCATCACCGCTGGGATAGGTGATCGAGCGGTGCGAAGCCTTTTTCCCCCCGGGAACCTTCTCCAGCGCCTGGGTGAACAGGGCCACCTGTTTCATCGTCGGGCTGTCCCCGCTGAGGGTGACCGCTCCGCCGCTCCCGGCGGAGAGAGCCTTCACCTGCGGCCCCGTCGCTGCAGCGATGCTGTAGATCTCCCGGCAAGAGGCCGACCAGGGCGGGAAAACGCTCTCCAGCGATTCCAGCAGGCGCTCCAGACTGGCCAGCTTGGCGATCTCGGCCTCGAGCTCATCTAAGGGCGCCACGGCCAGCTGAAGCTCGTTTTTCTCCTGAAGCAAAGCGTCATGAGTCACCCCGAGATTGGTCTGGTAAAGATAGACCGCCAGAGTGCCGCCGACGAGCAGAGCCAGGAGCAAGACCACCGCCAGGATGGAAAGGAATCTTGGCAGGTAGAACCCCCGGGATATCTCAAACTCGCTTGTGCGCAGGTCAATATCATTTTTCATCGCTGCCACCCCCGTAGCGCCAGCCCGGCAGCCACATTGAGCAGATGACCTTCCCTCTCCAGATCTTTCTTGATAAACCTGCGGTCACTCTCAATAAAACTGAAGGGCTGGATCAGTTTTGGCTCAATTTTCAATTCAAACCCCAGAAAAGCGGACAACTGTTCGATGGAGACACCGCCGCCGCAGAAGTAGACCGCCTCGATATCTTTATGCGCAAAGGCGACATTGTACGAGTAAAAGTCGAGGGAGCGGCGCACCTGCGAGACCAGCTCATCGGCAACCCCCTGCATTCCCTTGACGGCAAAGGGATCGTGGCCGAAAAGAAGGCTGTGCGCCGATTCAAAGTTGCCCGCTTCCTCCTCGGCGATCCGCCGGCAAAAATGGTTTACCCCGATGCTGAGATTGCGGGCAAAGCTAAAATTGCCCTCTTCGAGGAAGATAATGTTGCTGCTCTCCCCCCCCAGATCGAGAATGATCTGCAGGCCCCCCCCGGGCTCGCCGGTAGCGGCGTTGATCAAGGGGACCACCCGCCGCAGGGCCAGAGGCTCGATCTCGATAGCCTCGGGAACGAGTCCCGCCCCGGTGACCACATTGAGGTAGCCGTTGACCACCTCCTTGGGCACGGCAACAACAGCCAGATT
>JAAZIG010000238.1 GCA_012510325.1 Bacillota bacterium | reverse complement strand
GTTCTTAAGTTTTCAATATTCAACAGCGCTTGTTTCATAGATTCTGCCACCACTGTTTTTTATAGCTCTCCATAGGCAGAGCCAGTTCTAACTGCAGATCGAGCAAAAAACAAAACATATCTAAGTATATCATAGAACAGGTGCGGGTTTCTTCATTTTGCGCAATAATTCCTCTGATCCCGGGGGAAGGCCCGGGAAAACCCTGTTCTTGAAGGGGAAGCAACTCAGGTACGGGCGAGTGCAGCGTTGAAGCGACCCGGAATAACGGGCGGAGCTGATTTTAAGGGCCGACCAGGCGGTTTCCCGGGGAGGGTTGCGCGGTGGGAGTTGCGCTTCCGGTACAGTAAAAAGATGGGCTGCTCTTAAAACGGTAGCAGGGTGTGGGTAAAATATTTAGAAATATGATAAAATGGGGACATTCACATATAAAGGAGGCGCACAGATGAAAAACACAGATCTGCTGGTGATCGGCGGTAGTGCGGGAGGGATCCTGGCTGCAACGATGGCCCGGAAAGCTTACGGGGACGAGATAACGATTACCCTGGTGCGTGATACCGAGAGAGTGATGGTTCCGTGTGGGATACCGTATATTTACGGCACCCTGCAGGACTTAAAGAAAAATGTGATTCCCGATGCCATGCTCACAAATGCGAATATCGATCTGGTGATCGATCGGGCCGTGGAGATCGATCGGGAAAAGAAGACAGTGACGACCGAAGGGGGCGGCGTGTTCGGTTACAAAAAACTGATCATCGCCACCGGTTCCCTGCCCCTCGTTCCGACCTTCATCCCGGGATACGATCTGGAGAACGTCTTTCCAGTGATGAAAAATGACGATTACTTGGGCGTGATCCTGAAGAAGCTGGAGACGACAGAGGATGTTGTTGTCATCGGGGGAGGATTTATCGGTGTTGAATTCGCCGAGCAGATCCGGATGCTGAAGAAAAATGTCACCCTCATCGAGATGGCCGATTCCTGCCTCTGGCAGGCCTTTGACAAAACCTATACCGATGATATCGAGTCGATCATGGGCCAGAATGGCGTCCAGGTGCTGACCGGGACCCGGGTGAGCAAGATCCTGGGGGAAAAGGCGGTGGAGGCCGTTGAGCTGGGAGACGGCCGGACCGTTCCCGCCGATATGATTATTCTGGGTCTGGGGGTGCGGCCCAACAGCGCCCTGGCGCAGGAGTGCGGGCTGGAGGTAAACGCCAAAGGCGCCATTATCGTCGATCAGTATATGCGGACCAATGATCCCGATATCTTTGCCATCGGCGACTGTGCCGAAAAGAGATGTTTCTTTACCGGCAAGGATGTGCCGCTGCTGCTGGCTTCGACGGCGGCGATGGAGGCGAAGATCGCGGGGAGCAATGCTTTTCATTTGAGGCTGATCCGGGCCAACAAAGGGACGATCAGCACATTTTCCACGAAGATATTCGATAAAACCTTTGCTGCCGCCGGCCTGACGGAATCGAGAGCGAGGCAGGAGGGTTTTTGTATCATGACCGGTGAATTCAAGACCATGGACCGCCATCCGGCGACCCTGCCTGATGCCCAGGAGATCTTTATCAAGCTGATCTTCTCCCGCTGCTCCGGCATTATTCTGGGCGCCCAGATCTCCGGGGGGGATACGGTAGGCGAGATCAACAATATTCTCAGCCTGGCGATCCAGAAGGATACCACCGCCACGGAGCTGAACACCTTCCAGGCGGCGACGCATCCGTTGGTTTCCCCATCGCCCATCGCTTATCCGATCAACGCGGCGGCGATGAATGCACTGGCGGGCAACTGCAAGCACCTGAATGAGGATCTGGTGATTTAAAGCGGCGGTCCACCGGTAAGCGGCGCGGCTCACCTTGAAGAAAGATCGGGGCCGGCCTGACGTGCGGGTATTTCCCGCGGTCCGGCCGGCCCTTTTTGTTCAGGGGCAGCCGGGAGTCGCCTTTAAACGCCGGCGATCCGGTTTTGCAGCGTTTTGAAGATCTCCTCGCGGTCGAGGTGAGGGTGGCGGCGGTGGATCATCTCCAGACAGATTCCGGCGCCGTAATCCATCCCCTGGCAGCCGAGCAGGAGCAGGATATCGCCGCTGCCGACGGGGGAGAGTCCGGAGCTGATCGCTTCGGGAAGCTCGTGGTGGAGTTCAACTTCGATTCCCGCTGTCTCCATCACTTCGGAGAAGACGCGGCTCTCTTCCGCTGTGACGCGGTCCTTTTCGGTGACGTGGCTGTTGCTGGTGGTGGCGATGATCTTTTTAATATTCAGCTGGCGGGCCCACGCGGCGATCGCTTCGGCATTTTCGCGGTTTACCGTGGCGCCGCGGCTGCCGCGGATGGCATAGACCAGATGCAGGCGGCGGTACTGCATAAATTTGAGCGTCTCCAGGGTGACATCGATATTGCCGCTGTTGGCGAAATGATCGTCGATGACCTTGAAGTCGCCGTCAAAGATCAGCTCAAAACGGCGTTCCACTCCCCGGAATCCGCTCAGAGCGCGCTGGATGACGGCCACGGGGACTCCGCAGAGCATGCCGCAGAGCAGCGCCGCCATGGCGTTGTAAACGCTGTGCAGCCCGAGAACAGAGAGCGCAACGGGGAACCGACTCACCCCTCCGGTTAGCTTTTCCGCCAGGCCCGGTTTCTTCAGGGCAACGATAAAACGGGGCTTTCCGGTGGTCAGATCGAGCTCTTCGACTGTGCAGTCGGCTGTGCTATTTTTAAATCCGTAGGTCAGCTTCCGGGCGGCGGTCTCTTCGCTTAAGGAGGCGGTATGGGGGCAGTCCAGGTTGAGGACAACCCATTGCTCCGGTCCGGCTTGACGGATCAGGCTTGCTTTGGCCTGGAAATAGTTTTCAAAAGAGCCGTGCAGATCGATATGCTCGCGGCTGATATTGTTCAGGACAGCGATATTGTAGTCCACAGAGCCGACCCGGTGCAGCTCGAGCCCCGAAGAGGAGACCTCCATGGTCACATGGGAGATTCCCCGGGTCACCATCTGGTGCAGGTAGCGGTGCAGATCAAGCGATTCTGGTGTGGTCAGCTCTGCCGGAAGGATGGTGTCGCCGGATTTGACGATGACGGTTCCGATAAGACCCGTCTGCAGGTTATTTTCCTCCAGGATTGCGTTGGTCATGAAGCTGGTCGTGGTCTTGCCGTTGCTGGCAGTTATGCCGATCATCTTCAGTTTTTTTGAGGGGTGGCCGTAGAAGCTGTCGGCCAAGGCGGCGAGGGCGCGGCGACTGTTTTCCACCCGGAGCTGGGGCAGCTCCATCTGCGGCTGAATTCTTTCAACCACCGCGGCGGCGGCGCCTCTTTTCCGGGCTTCGTTTAAAAACAGGTGGCCGTCTGTTTTAAAACCTTTGATGCAGAAAAAGAGCATCCCCGGTGATACTTTTCCTGAATGGTAGGCCAGTCCGGTGATGTCGGGGTTGCTCTCATTGTTTCTTTGCAGTATCTTCAGGTTGCTGTCATCGAGCAAACTTTGCAGCGTGATCATCTTCGGAGGCACCTCCGCCTGACAGCGTTGCTCTCTCTTTATTTCTCGGAGCAGCTTCTAAATCCTGCCTGCCGGGTTGTTTCGGATAACCTAAATTATTGCCCGTTGAGCGCCGGTCAATGCATGTCCGTTTAAAGGTCAAAGAACCCGCGGTTGCGGGTTCTTTTTACGCTTGCATGCGATATGGCCGTTCCTGCTATCTGAAGTTACTCAGTGATCTGGATTGACTCGGTGGGGCATTCTTCTGCTGCTTCGCGAACTTGCTCTTCGTATTCCGCAGGAATGGGGTTCACCTTGACTTCAGCTTTTTCGTCGCCGAGTTCAAACACTTCCGGACAGATATCTTCACAAACACCACAGGCACTACACTCGTCGTCAACTCTAACCTCCATCTTGAACCTCCTCAGACTTTTTATCGTTCTATATTTCGCTAAACAGATGGATATTCCTTTTTTTTAATGAAAATTATTTGGCAAGATCTTATGTTCACTTCCTGTTTATTCTGTGCATAACTGCTCCTCCCCGAGTAAAAAACAGCTTTTGCCTGTGGATAACCCTGTGGAGATTGTGAATTACTGATAATGGGATATTAAAAGGAACCCCTGCCGATGGGGATGGAGGGGGTTGCGGCGGTGCAGATCCGTTGACATAAATTCTTGACGAAATCTGGTGGCGGAAAAGGGCTTATGGAAGCAGCCCTAGCTCAGGTAAAGGTGGTGCCAGAGCAAAAAGATGGCCACAGTCCAGATCTTGCGGGCATAGTCGGCCCGGCCCCGGCAGTGGAGAGACAGCAGCTGCTGGAGGGCCCGGGGTTGGAAATAGTGCTGTGCAGCCTCGCTCTGCCACAGCTCGGCGAGCGGTTTTCGGTAATGGTTCCTGATCCAGGAGGAAAGGGGCACGGGAAAACCGAGTTTGGGACGGCGGCAGACCGCTGCAGGCAGATGGCGCGCCGCCGCCATCCTCAGGACATATTTGGTCATCCGGCGGGTCATTCGGTAGCGGGGCGGGATGGTGGCGGCGAATTCAACGAGGCGGTGATCGAGGTAGGGCAGCCGCACCTCCAGGGAATGGGCGTTCGTCATCCGGTCGGCCTTGGCCAGGATGTCGCCGGGCAGCCAGGTGAAAAAATCGAGATGCTGCATCCTTCCCGTCGCATCGGTGCCGGCGCTCCTTCGATAAAAAGGTGCGGTGATCTCCCAGGGGGCCGTCCAGCCCCCGGGAAACAGCTCCGGGTTGAGGAGCGCCTTTTTATCGGCTTCCGAAAAGATGAAGGCATTTCCATAGTAGCGCTTTTCCAGAGGAGTGGTGGCCCGCTGCAGATAGCTCTTACCCCTGATCCCTGCGGGGATTTTCTCGGAGACCCGGTTGAGGGCGGTTTGGAGGGGGCGGGGCAGCAGCTGCAGCGGAGCGACTGCCGCCGGTTCGCGATAGATTTCATAGCCGCCGAACACTTCGTCGGCGCCTTCCCCCGAGAGAACCGCTTTGACCTCTCCGGCAGCGAGGGCGGCGGCAAAGTAGAGGGCGATGGCTGCCGGATCGGCGACGGGCTCATCCTGAAACCGGAGGGCGCGGGGCAGTGCGCTCCAGAATTCAGCGGGGCCGATGCGGTGCTCGCGATGCACCGCCCCCAGAAGATGTGCCCTTTTCCGCGCCGGGGTGAGCTCATCGTAGCTGCTGTCGGCGCAGTTCACGGAATAACTGTGCAGGCGGCCTCGCCGGCTCAGCAGAGCGGCGAGATAGTTGGAATCGACTCCGCTGCTCAGAAAAGAGCCGGGCTGTGCTCCCTCCCCGCAGTGCAGGCGCACCGATTCCTGAAGCAGGTGCTCGGCTCTGTCGACAAAGTAGGGCAGCGGCTTGGGGTCGGGACGAAAGCGGATCTCCCAGTAGCGGCGGATTTTGCTCTCTCCGCCGCTCCAGGTGAGGTGGTGCGCCGGGGGCAGCTGATAAATATTCCGAAAGGCGCTTTCCGGGCCGGGGAAATACTGAAAGGTGAGGTAATGAGGCAGGGCGGCGAGGTTGAGCGCAGCGGAGATTTCCGGATATTCCAGCAGCGCCTTGGCTTCGGAGGCAAAAAGAAAGGCTCCGTCAGCGGCATGGGCGTAATAAAGCGGTTTGATCCCGAAGCGGTCGCGAGCCAGGAAGAGCGCTTTTTCGCTGCTGTCCCAGAGAGCAAAAGCGAAGGGGCCGCGCAGTTTTTCGGGACATCGGGTGCCCATCTCCTCATAAAGGTGGACGATCACCTCGCTGTCTTCCCCGGTCCTGAAGAGGTGTCCCCTGTTTTGCAGCTCCCGGCGCAGCGGGGTGTGGTTGTGGACGGTGCCATCGAAGGTGATCCGGTAGCGTCCATTCTCATCGGCGGGCAGCGCCTGCGGGGCTGCGGGGTTAAGTCTTTCCCGGGGGCGCCGGCCCAGAGCGATCCCGCCATCCTGGAAAAAGAGATTATCGCCCGCCCCGCGGTGCTGCAGAGTGCCGATCATTCTCTCCAGCACCGCCTGCCTTTCCGAAAATTTCTTTTCCGGCCCCGCGATAAAACCGCAGATTCCGCTCATCGGGCGTGTCTCCTTGCAGCGTTTTTAAATCACTCTAACGCTACAGTGTACGCCCTACGGCGTGGCAGGGTTACAGCGGAGACGGCAAACCGGGGGATGGTGACTTTGCTCATCTCGCCCCCTGTGCTTCCGTGATTACAGGATCTGGATGGCGTCGGCGAAGCGGGTGATCTGCTTCAGACCGTTCCGGCGGACAACAAAGGTATCTTCGATCCCCACTGTTCCCATGCCCGGGAAGGTGAACTTTGGCTCCAGGGCCAAAACCATCCCTTCAGTGAGGGTGAAGTCGTAGTTGCGGGCGATTACCGGCAGCTCGTCCAGTTCAAGGCCGACTCCGTGGCCGACAAAGGTGATCTTCTCCTCTGCTCCCATGAAGTGGTCCTCCAGTCCGGCGGCGGCGGCAATTTCGAACGCTTTTCGGTAAAGAGCGGCGCCATTGGCTCCGGAACAGCCCAGCTCTGCCAGAGTTTTTTTGATCTCCAGCGCCGTCTCATGGGCCTGTAACAGCTTTTCCGGCGGTCGGCCCAGGGAAAAGATCCGGGTCTGGTCGACCATGTAACCGCCCAGGGCGGTTACAAAATCCACCAGCAGGGGCTCTCCTTTTTTAATTTTGTCGGTTCCGGCTCCCTGCGGATAGGAGGGGTTCAGCCCGCGGCCTCCGGTGGGCCCGTTGAAAAAGCTGGGGGCAGCTGCATTTTCGCCGGCCAGGGTATGGCTGTAAAACATCTCCTGGTTAAAACCGCGCATGCGGATGG
>JAAZIG010000027.1 GCA_012510325.1 Bacillota bacterium | reverse complement strand
GTCCCCCCTGCCCCACGAGCAACACCCACTTTTAAAGGAGGTCCTTCCATGAGAAGATCTGTTCTGGCGGTGTTCTCGCTGCTGCTCTGGTTCAGCTTCATGCTGAGCGGATGCGCCACCGAGGAGACCGGGGCCCTGGACTGGTTGAAATGGAACTTCAACCGGGAAAGCGGCCTTCCGCTGTACGAGGGTGCCGTGGTCACCGGAGTGAACCGGGAGGTGGAGATCTATTTTGACGATTATGCCATCGCTCATCTTCTGGCCGATAATGAGCCCGATCTGATCTTCGCCCAGGGTTACGTTCATGCCATGGAGCGTATTTTCCAGATGGATCTGACCAGGCGGGCTATCGCCGGCCGCCTGGCAGAGATCGTCGGCCCGGACTATGCCGAGGACGATCTCTTTTCCCGGACTGTCGGTTTTCGCAGAGCGGCGCAGCGCAGTCTGGAGGCGCTGCCGCCGGAGTGTCTGCTGCTGCTGGAGAGCTATGCCGACGGGGTGAACAGCTATATCGAGCAAAACCGGGACAGTCTGCCCCCGGAATTTATCCTCCTCGATTATCTGCCGGAGCCGTGGGAGCCGCTGGACAGCCTCTCCATCGCCAAAATGATGGCCTGGGCCCTCGGCTCAAACATGGAGACCGAGCTGTTTCTCGCCGCCCTGGTGGATGAGGTCGGCCCGGAGCTGACGGCGGAGCTCTTTCCCGCCTATGCCGATTACGGCCCCGTTATCCTCGAGCGATCCGCACAGCTCATCGACAGCGCCGCAGCGGCGAAGCTGCTGCAGTGCTCTGCGCTGGCCGGCCTTGCTCCCCGGGGCCGGGGCATCGGCTCAAACAACTGGGTGGTTGCTCCCGAGCGCAGCGCTTCCGGAGGGGCGCTGCTGAGCAATGATATGCATCTGACCCTGGATCTTCCGCCCATCTGGTATGCAAACTATCTCTCCACCCCGGAATATAACGTTACCGGAGTGATCTTTCCCGGTGTTCCCGGCGTGATCGCCGGCTTTAACGACCATATCGCCTGGGGCGAGACCAATGTTAACCCCGATGTGATGGATCTGTACGAGATCAAATTCAACGGGGACGACGACACCCTCTACCTGTACAACGACGAATGGTGCCGGGCAAGGGTCTACAACGAAGTGATCAAGGTCCGGGGCGGCGAAGAGATCGCGCTGCGCATCAGGGAGACCGAACAGCACGGTCCCGTTATCTCCGATCTGGTGGATCTGGAAAGGCCGCTGGCGCTGCGCTGGACCGGGCTGGACGCCACCCTGGAGGCGGAGGGGATGCGCCAGATGATCCGGGCGACCAATTTTGAGGAATTCAGGGCCGCCCTGACAAACTTTATGGCCCCGGCCCAGAACTTTGTCTACGCCGATGGGGAGGGGAATATCGGCTACCTGGCGAACGGACTTTACCCCATCCGCAGCGCCAGTCACAGAGAAGCGGGCAACGGACTGCTGCCGGTGCCCGGTTGGACCGATGAGTATTGCTGGGAGGGTTTTGTCCCCTGGGAGGAGATCCCCTCTCTGTATAACCCGCCGGCGGGGCTCATCGTCACCGCCAACCACCGGGTGGTGGGCGATGATTACCCTTACCACCTGACCTACGAATGGATGCCGCCGGGGCGGGCCCTCTCCATCCTCCGCGAGCTGGAGGGACGCAGCGACCTGACCCTGGAAGATATGATCGCGGTGCAGGGCAGTTTTTACAACCAGCATGCGGCGACGATGGTGCCGGTGCTGCTAGCGGCTCTGGCGAAAGGCGAGCTGAACGCTTTCGAAAAAGAGGCTCTGACCTGGCTGGAGCTTTATGGAAACGATCCCGTTGATGCTGCCGATTCCGTCGGGGCGGCGCTCTTTCATACCCTCTATCCCCTGATCATAAAGGAGATCTTCGGGCCCCATGTCTCCGATGAACTGCTCGACCGTTTCTACGAGTACAACGCCATCCTGGATCTCCTCGATAGGATTCTGCTGACCGGTGTAAGCGGCTGGACCGATGATCCGGATGAGGCCGTCTGTCAGGCTTTTCGAGAAACAGTCGAGGTCTTGCTGGCAAAGTTGGGTCGCAATATGGAAAAATGGCAGTGGGGCAAGCTCCATACCCTCACCTTCAAGCACTATCTCGGTGATGATGTGAGCAAAAAGCAATATAACCGCGGCCCCTTTGCCGTGGGCGGGAGCTACTCCACTCCGGGGATGGCCGCCTTTGTCCCCCGGCCGGAGCTGCCCTACGAGGTCTATGCCGGCGCCCCCTGGCGCTACGCCGTTGACATGTCCACTCACCGGGCCCGGGAGGTGCTCGCCATCGGCAATTCGGGCCACTTCCGGAGCCCGCACTATGATGACATGTTGGCGATGTGGCTGGGGATGGAAAGCAAACCGCGTCTCTTTGATCCCGCAGCGATCAAAGCCCTGGAGCGCAAGCTTGTCCTGCAGCCCGCCCGATAACACCGCCGGAGCGGGTGCCTGAGAACGGCTCTCCGGTCTGACGGGTTGGCGGAGCGGTGCCGGTCGGGGGACGGCCGGCACCGCCCGCCTCTGCGAAAATCTGTTGGCCGGATCCGCTGTTGAAGTTGGCTCCCGGGGCGAACTTTCCCTTCAGACAGGGGGAAGAGCTTTCGAATTTACAGCCATGATCTCCTGCCAGACGCTCTCCGGTCCCGGGAACGGATTAAGGCGCTCCCGGGCCCCTCTCCGGGCGGCCTGCCGGCCCGCAAGAGAAGGGGAACCGGGTTGGTTTTGGGGCGGTGCTATGATATTCTTTTGCTGGAGATTCAAGCAGAAGCTCCAATGGAGGGAGCAATGATAAGCACAAATCATCGTCTGCTCATCGGCGATGC
>JAAZIG010000237.1 GCA_012510325.1 Bacillota bacterium | reverse complement strand
CTGCCCATCGTAGGCCCCGTAGGGCGGGCGGAAGAGATAGGGGCGCACGCCGCAGATCTCCTCAATGATCTCCGTGGACTGGCGCATCTCCTGGCGTATTTTGGCGGCGCTCAGTTTATCCTTGGTCATATCCGGGTGGGTTTTGGAATGATTGCCCATGGTATGACCGCGGCTGATAATGTCCCGGGCCAGCTCCGGATGCGTGGCCACCCAGTCTGCCCGGGGGAAAAAGGTTGCCTTGATCTTGTGTTCGTCAAGTATATTGAGCAGGGGTTTGCAGTGGGTGTACTCCCAGCCCGAATCAAAAGTGAGGGCAATCTGCTTTTTGCCCGAGGAGACGGTTCCTTTGGTGATCACGGTGGACGCAGTGGCACTGCTGTCCCCGCCGGAGCCGGGGATGGTTAAGCTCTGCCCTGTGTAGATGATCGGCGTCTCCGGTTTATCTTTGTCTTCCGCGGGTTCGCCGGACTGGTCAGGCTGGTCGGGTTTCTCCTGCTCGGGCTCAGGCTCGACGGGCTCACCGCTGGTCTCCTCGGGTGTCTCCGTTTCGCTTTCGCCGTCGGGGGGCGCGATGATCTCTTCGCGGCCAAACCACTGACGCAGTTTTTCACCGGCGTTGCCGGCGCTGAAAGCGTAGCCCGCGCCGAAGAGCAGCGGGACGAGAATCACAATAAGGATGATTTTCCATCTACTGTTTTTTCGGTCTCTTTTTTTGACAGACAAGGTGCCACCTCCACTCAAAAAGTATAGCATAAAGATATTAAGAAAATATATCATTCGCCTTTCCAACGGTTAAATTATATTAAATTGTTCGGGGAAAGCCCCGGAGACCCGGGAAAGTCCATGCTCCTTCCCCCCGGCGCGTTGTCAACGAAAGAAAGGTTTTCCTCCCCCGGTGGAAAACAGCAGGTGCTCTTGCTATAATTATGGCTGTGGTGGAAAAAAACAAGCGGGGCTGTAGCGATGGCTAGCGATGGCAAATGGTTTCTCACCAAAGTTAAGCAGACGATCTACCGCTACGGGATGATCGCGGAGGGAGACAGCGTTGCTGTCGCCTTTTCCGGAGGAAAGGACAGCGGAGCCCTGCTCTACATCCTCAGCGAATTCCGGCGTCATGCTCCGTTTTCTTTCAACCTGCAGGCCATATATGTCGATCTGGGCTGGCCGGTAGAGACAGCCCCTCTGTTCCGCTATGCCGACAGGCTGAAGATCCCCCTGACCATCGAGGAGACCGCCATCGGCCGGATCGTTTTCGAGCGGCGGCAGGAGAAAAACCCCTGTGCTCTCTGCTCCAAGATGCGCCACGGGGCTTTGCACCAGGCTGCTTTGCGGCTGGGAGCGAACAAGGTTGCCGTGGGCCACCACCTTGACGATGCTATCGCCACATTTTTGCTCAACCTGATCTACACCGGTTCGCTGAACACCTTTAAGCCGAGGACCTATCTGGATCGAAGCGGCCTCGATCTGATCCGGCCGCTGATCCAGATTCCCGGGGATACCCTCGCCGCTCTCGCCTCCCGGGAGCAGATTCCGGTGCTTGAAAATCCCTGTCCCGTTGATGAAAAGACCAGGCGCCACGAGATGACCGCCCTAATTGATGAACTGGTCCTTCGCTATCCCGATCTGCGGCAAAAATTTCGCAGCGCCTTTCAGGGCAGCCCTTTTTGGCCCTCCTTCGACGAGTAATCCGCATTGTTAGCCCCATTGTTAGCCCCCTGGAAAAGGAGATCACCACTCGTTTGAAGAAAAATTCTTAATAAAAAGAAATGTGAGGGATATTGTCGATGAAACCAGGCCTCGTTCCAAGAGACGCCGCTGATTTGAAAACTTTCTTTTGGCCTCGGGGGATCGCCGTGGTCGGTGCCTCCGCCGATCTGGCCAAGCCGGGGGGTAAAGTGGTCCAGCTGCTGCAAAAATACGATTATCCCGGCCGAATCCTGCCGATCAACCCGGGAAGACGGGAGATCCAGGGGCTGCCCGCCTACCCCAATTTGGCTGAGATCGGTCCGGAAGCGGATTTGGTGATTATCGCGGTGGAGGCCTCCCGAACGCTCGAGATCGTGCGGCAGTGTGCTGCCCTTGAGTTGAAAAATATTGTGGTGATCAGCGCCGGTTTTGCCGAAACTGGCGGAACAGGCGAAACTCTTCAGAAAGAGTTGGCCTTGCTGGTTGAAGAGCACGGTCTGCGCGTTCTCGGTCCCAATTGTATCGGTTTCATCAACAGCCTGCAGCCGGCAGCGGCTTTATTTTCCCTGACCGTTGAGAGCAGCACTCTGCGCACAGGACCCGCCGCTTTCGTCGCCCAGAGCGGCGGACTGGGAATCCTGGCGATATATTTGGCCGATCTGGAAAGGCTGGGCTGCTCCTATATGATCAGCACCGGCAATGAGGTTGACCTCGATTTTGCCGAAGTGGTCGACTTTCTGGTTCACGAACCCAGGGTCAAAGTGATCGGGGGCTACCTCGAAGGGGTGAAAGACGGGCTGGAGTTCCGCCGTGCCTGTCAGGCGGCGGCGGAGTTGGGTAAACCGCTGCTTATTCTGAAAGCAGGTGCCTCCCGCGAAGCGGCGGCGGCGATCCGCTCTCATACCGGGGCTCTCGCCGGCTCGGAGGCGGCCTACCGGGCCTGTTTCCACCAGGAGGGTGTTTTTGCCGTGGAGACGCTGACAGAGATGCTTTCGCTGTTTAAAGTGTTTGCCCCGGGACGCCTTCCCCGGGGCAACCGGGCAGCGGTGCTGTCGCTTTCCGGCGGGATGGGGGTGCTGGCGACGGATCTTTGTGTCCGGGCGGGTCTGCAGCTGGCTGAGTTTTCTCCTGAAACGCGGCAGGAGCTGCAGCAGTTGATGCCGGCCATCGCCACAGTGGGCAACCCTCTCGACCCTACCGCGGCGATGACAGGGGGGCTGCCGGCGGTTCGCCAGACCATTGAGGTCCTTTTGTCCGATCCCGGGGTCGATCTGTTTATTTTTACAACCGCTCTCTGGCGCAACTACGGTGCCGATGCCGGGCGGCTGTTTGCGGAGCTGTTTGAAGGGACGGAAAAGCCGTTTCTGGTGATCTGGCCCGGCTGCAGCAGTGAGGCGAAAGAGATCATCCAGGAAAGCGGGCTCCCCTTCTTCGACGAACTGAAAGAGGGAGTCGCTGCTGCCGCCACCCTCTGGCGCTATGCCGAATTTCAGGAGAAGCGGCTCCGGGAGAAGGGAGAAAGGCGGAGCGCTGCTCCTGCTCTTGGGGAAGCTGCCGACGAAAGTGCCGCCGCCAGACGGCTGAGGGAGCAGAAGGGGGGCTTCACCGAAGCAGAGGCGAAGCAGCTTCTGGCCGAGTGGGGTATCGCTGTCCCCCGCGGCAAGGTGGTTTCATCGCCGGAGCAGGCGGTTGCCGCCGCCGGCGAGATCGGCTACCCGGTGGTGTTAAAAGCGCTCTCCGCAGAGCTTGCCCATAAAACAGAGGTCGGGGCGCTCAAGCTGGGGTTGGAGAATGCGTCGATGTTGCGACAGGGTTGGGCGCAGATGGAGCTTGATCTGCAAGCCCGCTTGCCTGAGGCAGCCATCTCCGGCTATCTGGTCGAGGAGATGCTGCCGATCCAGCTCGAGCTCATCGCCGGAGTGGAGGACGATGCGGTCTTCGGTCCGCTGATGCTCCTCGGTTTCGGGGGAATTTATGTGGAAATATTCCGGGATATGTCTTTGCGCCTGGCGCCGCTTGCCCCTGCCCAGGTGCGAGAAATGCTCGCCGAGCTGAAGAGCGCTCCCCTGTTGAGCGGTTTTCGCGGGGCCGCAGCGGTGGACATATCGGCTCTTGTGGAGGCTGTTTCCCGGTTTTCCCGGATGGCGGTGGCCATGCGCGGAAGCTACCGGGAGATGGAGATCAACCCGCTCGTAATCTGCCCCGACGGTCGCG
>JAAZIG010000236.1 GCA_012510325.1 Bacillota bacterium | reverse complement strand
AGCTTGCTGTTTTCACTGTTGTTGGAAAGGCCAAACCGGCTTAAATATTGATAAAACCGCCGGGGCTGAAACTGCCCCGGCGGTTTTTTGGATTAAAAAATCGCTCCAAACAGGAGCACCGCTTTCCGCAAGTGCGCTGACGCAACCGATTCCCCGAACCAACGGCAAGGGCGGTACCGGCACGCCTGCAGGACCCTCCGCCTGCAGCTTGCAAAGCTCTGAAGATGCTCTTTTCCTGAGCGCAGTTTGCGGCTGTGGGCAATTGACATCTCTGGGCCGATCTTGCTATACTGGCCCCAAGAATAGCTATTTTTCACCGCCGCTTCTCCGGAGCGGCGGTCCAACCATACCGGGAAATGGTCGATCAAGGGAGGGGTAGGGGAAGATGACGGTTCAATTCCAGGACTATTACGAGATCCTCGGCCTTAAAAGGGACGCCGACGAGAAAGAGATCAAGTCGGCATACCGCCGTCTGGCCCGCAAATGGCATCCTGATCTGCGTCCGGCTCATGAAAAAACAGAAGCGGCGGAGCAATTTAAACGGGTTAACGAAGCCTACGAGGTGTTAAAAGATCCGGAAAAGAGGGCCCGCTACGATAAGCTGGGCCAAGACTGGGAGCATGGGCAGGACTTTCAGGCCCCGCCGGATATGGACGGTTTTCGCTTCTACACCGCCACGGGAGATTTCGGGGACGGTTTCAGCGATTTTTTCGAGACAATTTTTGGAGGAGCGAGACCCGGCCGTGCTGCCGGGGGCGGTTTCCGCACCATGACGGTGCGCGGTCCGGATATGGAGAGTGAAATCGAGCTGACCCTTGAGGAGGCCTACCGGGGCGTTTCCCGGGAGCTGCGGGTTGCCGGCGGCGCCGTCTGCCCCGCCTGCGGCGGGGCGGGCAGGAGCGGGGAGGGTTTCTGCCCCCGCTGCGGCGGTACCGGTGAGGTGGTGTCGGAGAAGACCCTGGAGGTGCGGATCCCCCCCGGGGTCCGGGAGGGCAGCCGCATCCGCCTGAAAGGGCAGGGCGGCGAGGGGCTGGGCGGCGGTCCGCCGGGGGATCTGTACCTGAAAGTGCGGCTGCGGCCGCATCCTCATTTTCATCTTCGGGACGGCGATATCGAAAGCGAGGTGCGCCTGCGCCCCGATGAGGCCGCTCTGGGGAGCCGGGTGACCATGCCCACTCTGGACGGCCCGGTCGAGATGACAGTGCCCCCGGAAAGCGGCTGCGGCCGGAAGTTACGCCTCAGGGGGAAGGGCTTTCCCACTCCGGGCAAGGGCCGCGGCGACCAGTATGTCCGGGTGGTCATCGATATTCCCTCTCCCCTGACGGGAGAGGAGAAAGCGTTGTACCGGCAGCTTAAAGAATTACGGGAGGGGAGTGATCTGAGATGAAACTGGTCCGCGTCTGCTATGAAGATTATGGTGCTGAAGAGAGAATCTGCATTCGCGCTCTGGAGCTGCCTCCCGCTCAGATCGAGCGCTTTCAAGAACTGGGGATGATCGAGCTGGAGGGAGACGAGATCAGCCTGAACGATCTGCGGCGCATCCGCAAAGTGCTCCGGCTGCGCCGTTCTTTGGGGGTGACCATGACCGGCGCCGTGGTCATACTGGAACTGCTGGAACATATCGAGAATCTGGAAGACGAACTGCGAAGATTGCGGAAAGGCCGGGTGAGCGATTGATGGATCCAAACCGTTTTACCCAGAGGGCGAGAGAAGCGCTGTTTGCCGCCCAGCAGGAGGCCTCTGAGCGAAATCACCAGCTCGTCGGCTCGAAACACCTGTTGGCGGCTCTGCTGGATCAGGATGAAGGCATCGCCCCCCGCTTTTTACAGCAGGCCGGGGTGGAGACGGCGGCGCTGCGCCGGGAGCTGGAACGCCTGCTGGAGCAGATCCCCCGGGTGACGGGCGCCGGAGGTTCCCTGCAGCTTGATGCCACCCTGGCAAGGGTTCTGGCCCGGGCGGAGCGGGAGGCCGAACAGTTCAAGGATGACTATATCAGCGCCGAGCATCTGCTGCTGGCGCTCTTTGAGGAAGGCGAGAAGGAACTGAAAAGCGTTCTTCGGCGGGCCGGGCTGAGCCGGGAAGCGCTGCTGCAATCTTTTCGCCGCGTCCGCGGCAGCCAGCGCATCACCAGCGACAACCCCGAGGGAACCTATGAGGCGCTGTTGCGTTACGGCCGCGATCTGACTGCTCTGGCGCAGGAAGGAAAGCTTGATCCGGTCATCGGTCGGGACGAGGAGATTCGCCGGGTTATCGAAATCCTTTCCCGGCGCACCAAAAACAATCCGGTGCTCATCGGCGAGCCGGGGGTGGGCAAGACTGCCATCGTGGAAGGGCTGGCCCGGCGCATTGTGGCCCGGGATGTTCCCGAGGGGCTGAAGGGGAAGAGCGTGATCACGCTCGATATGGGTTCTTTGGTGGCCGGGGCCAAGTACCGCGGCGAGTTTGAAGAGCGCCTCAAGGCGGTCCTCAAAGAGGTGGAGGAGGCCGGAGGCGCGGTGATCCTGTTCCTCGACGAGCTCCATACCGTCGTCGGTGCCGGGGCTGCCGAGGGCTCCGTCGATGCAAGCAACCTGCTCAAACCGATGCTGGCCCGGGGAGAGCTCCGCGCCATCGGGGCGACGACACTGGATGAGTACCGCCGGCATATCGAGAAAGATGCCGCCCTGGAGAGGCGTTTTCAGCCGATTCTGGTGCTGCCTCCCTCGGTGGAGGATACAGTCTCCATTCTGCGGGGGCTGCAGGAGCGCTACGAAGTGCACCATGGGGTCCGCATTCAGGACGGGGCGCTCATCGCGGCAGCGGTGATGTCGGACCGCTATATCAGCGATCGCTTCCTCCCGGATAAAGCGATCGACCTCATCGACGAGGCCGCCGCCCGCCTGCGCACGCAGATCGACAGTTTGCCGACGGCTCTGGATGAAATCAACCGGCGGGTGATGCAGCTGGAGATAGAGGAGGCCGCCCTGCAAAAAGAGCGGGATCCGGCCTCGGCGGAGCGTTTGACGAAGCTGCAGCAGGAGCTGGCCGATCTGCGGGAGGAGGCCGGCACGATGCAGGCGCAATGGCAGGCGGAGAAGGATTCCATCGGGCAGGTGCGCACGATCAAGAAGGAGATCGAGGAGGTGCGCACCGAGATCGAGCGGGCCGAGCGCGAGTATGATCTGAACCGCGCCGCCGAGCTGAAATACGGCCGCTTAAATGAGCTGGAGCGGCAGCTTAAAGAAGAGGAAAAACTTTTGGCCAGCAAACAGGAGCAGACCATGCTCCTGCCCGAAGAGGTGGGCGAGGAAGAAATTGCCCAGGTGGTCAGTCGCTGGACGGGAATTCCGGTGAGCCGCCTGCGCGAGGGGGAGATGGAGAAGCTGCTCCACCTGGAGGAGGTGCTGCACCGGCGGGTGATCGGCCAGGATGAAGCGGTCAAGGCTGTCGCCGACGCGGTGCTGCGATCGCGCAGCGGGATCAAGGATCCGCATCGGCCTGTGGGAAGCTTTATCTTTCTCGGGCCGACGGGGGTGGGCAAAACGGAGCTGTCCCGCGCCCTGGCGGAGGTGCTCTTTGACGATGAGCGGAATATGATCCGCCTCGACATGTCCGAATATATGGAGAAACATACCGTGGCCCGCCTCATCGGGGCGCCCCCGGGCTATGTGGGCTACGACGAGGGCGGACAGCTCACCGAAGCGGTGCGGCGCAAGCCGTACAGTGTGCTTCTGCTGGACGAGATTGAAAAAGCCCATCCCGATATCTTCAACGTGCTCCTGCAGATCCTCGACGACGGGCGCCTCACCGACGGGCAGGGCCGCACCATCGATTTCCGGAACACCATCGTCATCATGACCTCCAATATCGGCGGCAAGGAGATCCTCGATTTTCAGGAGCGGGGCGGCAGCTACGAGGAGATGAAAGCGGTGGTCCTGGAGCTGCTGCGGCAGCACTTTCGTCCCGAATTTCTCAACCGTGTTGATGAGATTTTGGTCTTTCGGGCACTGGAGCGGCAACAGATCGGGGAGATTACCGCCCTGCTGCTGCGTCGTTTGGCGGAGCGGGTGGAGGAGGGCGCGGGGCTCATTTTGCAGTGGGACGATGCTGCGGTGGAGTACCTGGCCGATCTGGGCTATGAGCCCGCCTTCGGGGCGCGTCCGCTAAAGCGTGCTCTTCAGAGCGCCGTGGAGACCCCGCTGTCCCGGAGCATCGTCTCCGGAGAGATCGCTGCAGGGGGAACCGTGACCCTGCGCCGCGGCTCCGCCGGCCTGGAGTTTCACTGAAAACCTTAAAAAAGAACAAAATCCTCCTGTTTGCCCCCTGAAAAGGGGGCAAACCTGTTCAGGGGTCTGCTTCACCTTTATCTGGCAGGGGCGGTCGATTCATAGCGAAAGAGGCCGCTTGTTCCGGTTTCAGCTTCTTTGATGGCGCCGGCGGTACCGCCAGCGCCAGTTTATTTTCCGGCAGCGGAATTTGTTATAGACAAAGGGGAATTATTATAGTATTGTTAAAGATGTTTAGAATATGTTATCCAATCTTAACATCTTTGCCGGAAGATGTCGGTTCGGGTTCCGGTTGACTCTGGGGGGTTGTCAGGCGATGCCAGATTTGGCTTCTTCAATAAAACCGTTGCTTTCCCGCTTTAAGCGGGCCTGCCGAAATAGCGAGCCCGCCAGGCTGCTGCGCCGGCTGAAAGGAAAAACCCTGCACTGGTCGCTCTATCTGCTTCTTTCCGGCCTTGTTTTGGGCGGGGTGCTTCACTATCAGCACTACCGTTACAGCCATCTTTATGCCGTCCGGATAGACGGAACGGAGGTGGGGGCGGTGCGGCAGGCAGCGGCAATCGAAGAATTTCTGGAAGACTTAACCGGCAAATGCAGCTCCCTCTATCGGCTGAAGCTCTATCCCGAGCAGGAGATTACCCTGATCCGGGAATATCGCCCCGATGAAGTTGACAGCACGGAGGCGGTTCAGGAGGCTCTGCGGCAGCGGATCAGTTTCCTGACTGATGCCGTGATGGTCACCGTCGACGGTGCTCCGGTGGCGCCGGTATCCACAGCCGAAGAGGTGAAGCAGGTTGAGGAAGCGGTGTGCCTCTCCTTTGTGTGCTGTGATGAGCATGTTGAGCTGCTCGAGGTGGAATTGTGCGAAAAGATCTCCGGGCGGAGCTGTGCGGTTTCGCCGGAGCTGGTCAACACCCCCGCGGAGATCGCTTTTTTGCTGACCCGGCAAAAGCCGGAGCAGGAGTTTCTGGTCGCCTCCCGGGGAACGATCGCTACCCGCGGCGGTGAAAGCAGGCTGGACGGGCGGACCGGTCCGCAGGTGCATGTCAAAAGTGTGGAGCAGGTCACCGTCGAGGAAGAGGTCCCCTATACCACCAGCTACAAGTACAGCGATAAAATGTACCTCGGTGAGAGCAGGGAGCTCTCCCCGGGTAAAAACGGCCTCCAGATGTCGACCTACCGGGTTGTCCGGGAAAACGGCGTCGAACAATCGAGGGAATCCGTCTCCAGCGGGATTGTTGCCGAACCGGTGGCCCGGGTCGTGGAAAAGGGCACCCTGAGACGGTTTGGCTGGCCCGTCGCCGGAGGCGGCAAGATCACCCAGCGGTTCCACAGCGGTCACCGGGGCATCGATATCGCCGCGGCGCTGAACACCCCGGTCCTGGCAGCAGACAGCGGAGTTGTGGTTGTCTCTTCCTGGGGTTCCTCGCAGGGAAATTATCTCGTGATCAGACACAATGCCTACTTCACCGTCTACCTGCACAACAGCACAAATCTGGTCTCCGTCGGGCAAAGCGTATCCCGCGGACAGACGATCGCCCGCCTCGGCTCAACGGGCAGATCCTCCGGTCCCCACCTGCACTTTGAAATTCGCCGCAGAAACGGCTATCACTGGGGCGGTTGGTACACCCACCCGGCGATCAATCCGCTGCAATTTTATTAGCACTTTGAGGCGATCCCGCCGACGGAAGGCCGCTCTCACAGCGAGCGGCTTTTTTTGATGCCTTTTATTTAGCAAACCCCTTCGTTTTACTGTTCGGGGAGGGTCAGGGGGCGGCGACCCGGTCAGGGACAGGGCCTGGCGGTGCTCTTTCCTTTCTGCGATCCGGCAGCGTCCTTGCCGGCGGGGGAGCGCCGGGGCAGGATTGGGCTTCCGGTTGATAGAATATCTCTCTATGCGCAAAATTTATCTGGGAGATTTGCCGGAAATTGAAGAGCAGCTCGGCGCTGATATCGCCGCAGTCAAAAGCGCCGATATCTTTTATCCCGTTGTTGTGGTGGTGCCCAGCAATCTTGCCGGGGTCTATCTGCGCCGCGCTCTGGTCCGCCACAGCGGCAGCTACTGCGGGGTTCGCTTTCTGACCACCGCTGATCTGGCCGCTGGTCTGGCGGAAAAAGATGAGGGGTATCTGCAGCGTCGGGTGCTGCCTCCCTTTGGCGAGCGCTGGCTGGCGGCACTGGTCGCCCGTGAAGCCGCCGGGGGCTATTTTGGGCCGGTGGCCGGGAGCCCCGGTTTTTGCGAGGCCTTGCGGCAAACCTTTCAGGAGCTGGAGAACGCGGGGCTGGAGCAGCTCCCTTCACTGCCGGGCGGCGATCCCCGCCGCACCGCCGAGCTGCGGCGCCTTTATGCCCTTTACCGGAAGCTGAGCAGCCCTTTTGCCGGCGGGGAAGCTGTTTTTAAGGCGGCGCTGCTTTCGGTGCCGGCGGATCCCTTTATGCTGGCCCTGTACGGGATCTACCAGTTGTCTGCTTTCGAGAAAAAGCTGCTGGCGGCGCTGGCGGAACACAGCGGAGCCGCCGTCTACTGGCAGCGTTCCGCCGCCTCCTTTGCTCCGACAAAAGAGCTGCTGCACTGGTTTGAAGAGCAGGGGTTTACCGCAGAGCCTCTGGCGCTCCGGGAGAGGAGCACCAACCTGGCTGTCCTGCAACAGCATCTGTTTCAACATCCGCCCGCCGACTCCGCCTCCCGGGAGGCCGATGAATCGCTTCAGTTTATCTGCGCCCCTGATGAGATCGGCGAGGTGGAGGAAATTACCCGGGAAATTATCAGTCTTGCCCGCGGCGGACTGCGCTTCGGTGAAATGGCCGTGCTTTCGCCCGGGAGGACCTATGCGGGGCTGCTCCGGGAAAATCTTGCCGCCGCCGGGGTGCCCTGCTATCTTGCCGGGGGCCTGCCCCTGGCTCAAACGAGAACGGGCCGTTCATTTTTGCTGCTGCTCAAGCTGGCGGGAGGCGATTATCCCCGCCAAAAAGTGATGGAGCTGCTCTCCGACGGCCCCTTTGACTACAGGAGGGTTTTGGGCTCCGTTGAAGAGGTCAGCCCGGCGCTGTGGGATCGGCTCTCCGCTGAGGCGGGGGTGATCAAGGGCCGCCGCCAGTGGCGGGAATCGCTGGAGCGCTACCGCCGGCGTTTGCAGGCGGTGCCGCAGGCGGCGCCGGAAGCGGGGGAAAAGCGATCTCTTGAGGAGCTGTTTCAGGTGGAGCTGCTGCTCGATTTTCTCGGCAAGTTTTTCGGGGCGATGGACCGTTTTCAGGGCGCCCGTTCCTGGGGCGATCTCACCGCGGCGGCGGCGGCGCTGGTGGAGCGCTTCTTTTATCCCGGTGAGGAGCGGGAAGTGCTGCGGCAGCTCCTTAAAAAATTGCAAAGGCTCGACGAGTGCGGCGGTGAATTCATGTTCAAACCGGCTCTGGAGCTGTTGCAATCAGCTTTGCAGAGTGCTTCTTTGCCCCGGGGTAAATTTCAGCAGGAGGGGGTCAACCTTGTCCCCCTCAGCGCCGCCGCCGGCCTGAGCTTCACCGCTCTCTTTATCCCCGGGCTGGTTGAAAGATCGATTCCCGCACCGGCCAAGCCCGATCCGCTCCTGCCTGAAACAGAGCGTCTGGCCCTTTCGGGAAAGCTGCCGCTGCGGCGCCATAAACTTGCTCAGGAGGCGCTCCGGTTTATCCTCGCCCTGGGCGGAGCGACGAAGAAGGT
>JAAZIG010000235.1 GCA_012510325.1 Bacillota bacterium | reverse complement strand
GTGATCGTATAGCCGAAGCGGAGGGCGATCACTGAAACATGCAGCAGCCGCTGCAGCTCCAGCGGAGAGGCAAAGGGCTTCAGCTCCAGCAGCCGTCCGGCCAACGCATTCTGCTCCGCCGCTGTCAGGCTGTAGCGGTTCAGGGCCAGCCCCAGCAGATCGTCGCAGCTGAGCAGAGCGTTTTTCAGCGCCGCCGCACTGGTAGCGGCATTGATCTCTGCCAGCGCTGCGATGACATCGGTCGCCGTCTCCAGTATTTTTTTGGTGTATTGCAGCTTGCCGCCGCTGTCCTGGGTCACCACGTAGAGCTCCGGAGGCATCTTCGCTTTTTTAGCCTGTTTCCCAGAGGCATATTCGCCGGCATCAAAGGCTTTATTCTCCAAGATCGCTTTGACATACGACTCCAGGACGTCTTCGTAATCAACATAACCATTTTTACTATCTCTAAAGGCGTACATCTTCTTTTTGCTGTAATCCGCGAAAACCGGCGCAGCCGATCCCAGGATCCGCGAAACGTATGAGTCCAGAAGGACATCGTACTCATATTCGTAATAATTACCGTCGTCACTTGCGGTGACGAAGCCTTCTATGGCGGCCAGCACCGTCGAGGAAGAGAATAGCATCACAATTAGCACGATTGAGATTACGCCGAACTTTTTTAATGTCCCGACTCTCCTCATCATCGTTCCCTCCCCCCAACCGCACCGCTACCTCCGGGCAACCCTGACGTTGCCTCTTTTTGCATCATTTTCCGGGACCTCTCCTCCAAAAGCCTTTTTATCCGGGTAATAGTTTAGCGAAATGCCGGCCACGGTTACGGTATAGTTTTGCGGATCAGCGCAACGTAGGGTCACCGTAACCACTTTTTTCCCGGGAGTGAGGGAGCTATCCCCGATTTTAAAATCCTTCACCGGATCCACCGTCACCTTAAAAGTGCGGCTGGCGCTGTTGTAATCCTGTTTTGAAACCCGCACCGTGATGGTGGCCGTACCGCTGTTACCGCCCTTGATGGTCAGGCTCTTTCCTGAGAGCGACACCGCGGCGACACTGGCATTGTTCGAAGAGGCCATAATTTTGGCATCACCCGGTGAAACCGCCAGGGAGATCGTCGTGCTCTCCCCCGGGCCGATCACCCGGTTACTGATAGCGCTGATACTAACAGAGGAGATCTGTTTCGGCTTCTCCTTGATCACCTTCTCCCCGGCTATCTCCACCTCAACCCCTTCAGCCAGCTCGACAGCGCCCGGCTTCCGCTCGATGGTGGTCCCGGCGCAGTTGATCACGACCCGCTCCAGCGACCCTTCCCCGGTGATGCCGGCGGCGCCGTCCAGCCGGATCAGTTTGACCACCGCTTCTTTGGCCAGATGAATCATCACTGTCCCCTCCGAAGCTTTCACCACTACGGTTTCAGTGCTGCCTTCAGCAAACTCCAGAAAGATGCCCCTGCCCCCGGCAGTAATCTTCTCCACATTGCCGGCAAACTTGAACAGGCCCGGCTCTGCTACGGTGACTTCCCCGACCTCACCCCTGCTCTCCAGCGACAGGGGCGCGCCCGCCGCCAACAGCTCCACCACGGCGCCTTCATTCACCGCGATGCAGGCTTCCTCTGCTGCCGCTCCCACGGCCAGCTTCTCCACCCGCCCCCCGACAAGGGTTACCCGGGCCTTGGCGGCCGCCAGATTAACCAGGTCGTAAACACCTTCCAGCTCCACCGCCGCCGCCGTCTCGATATTCAGCTCTCCGATCTGCCCCTCTTCGGACAGTCTCTCCGCTGACAGGGAGGCTGCCCCCTTAATCGTGATCTTCTCCACCACGGTTTTCCCTTTGAGGACGACCCGCACCTTGCCGTCAGCCCGGTTGATCAGCAGATGACCGATCACCGCATCTTCGAAGACCACGGTATCCTCACCGCCGCCCTCCACCATCGCGCTGTCTCTCACCGTCACCCGGGAAAGCTCCACGCTGCCATCTCCAATGGCCGAGGTTAAAATGAGATCGCCGTTGATCACGGCATTCTGCAGCTTGACCCCGGCAGCGCTGATAAAAAGAGACCCCTCCACTATTTCGACATCATCGGGTCCGTAGACCCCCGCTTCCCGGATCTCCTGCAGCTCCTGCAGGCTCAGTCCCGGTTCCCCCCCCGTTTCCAGAGCGGGGCTCACCAGAAGGTAAACATTCAGGCAGAGCGACAAGATCAGCAGTACCAGGATCACTTGCGGCGTAGTGGGCACATAGGTTCTCTTTTCCCTCATCGGTTCGGTCTCCTCATCCAAGCAGTTATGTTAATTCAATTAGACATATTTAGGCAAATTCCTGCCTATATCCCAATAAAGAAAGAAATATTTTAAACTATAAACAGATGTTGGATCCCCGAAGGAGGTGCTCCCAAATCCCGTCACCCGCCGCCCTCTTGGATCCCGGCGATCAGAGCCTTGACCAGCTCTCTCAACAGCCCGCCAAAATCCTCTGCCGGGCAGCCCGGGGAGAGCAAAACACTCCGGTGTCTCTCCAGAGCGATGGCGCCGTCACGCAGGCGCTTCCGGACAGTCTGCACGCTGTAGAGACAGGGAAGCAGGTGCTCCCCCGGCAGCAGTATCGTCGAGCGCTTAGCCCCCTCCCTCGCCGCAGCCGCGCTTACGATGGCGGAGGGGTTCAGGTAGCTGTGGCAGCCGTCGTTTTTACCCACCGCTTTGCGGGTCTTCAGCGGTACCAGCACCAGCTCCGCTGAAAGGGGCAGCGGCAGCCCCTGGCGATAATGGAAGAACTCACGCTGATTCCGGCGCGCCGCCTCCAGATCGACGCTGTAGAGCCGGGCCAGGCGGCGCAGGTTCCATTTCACGGTGCGCCGGTCCG
>JAAZIG010000234.1 GCA_012510325.1 Bacillota bacterium | reverse complement strand
CGGTGCCGGCGCTGCACAGAGTATGGGACTCGGCGTTCACCGGCTACTCCCTGTGCTTCAGCTCCTCCTGGTCAACGCTTCCGGAGATGCCGTCGTCCTTGATCCGCCCATCCTTAATCGTATAGTGGTAGATCGCCCCGGGCTCGTCGGCATAGCGCACCCGGATGGCCCACCGGCTGCGGGAATAAAGTGGGCTTAAAAAAGAATGATAGACCTCGACGCTGGTGATCTCCTCCTGCTGATAGCCCCTCTCCTCCAGATGTCCCCGCATCATCCCTTCCACTCTCTTCGCCCCGGAAATTACGTAGGTATAGCCCGCCAGCATGATCACGATGAGAAGCCCCACCGCTAGGGACAACCCTTTTCTTTTCATCTCTGCACCCTCACCCCCTGCACGAAGCACTGGCCCGGCTGCTGAAGCCTCTATTCAGAGACCCTTAAATATATTTGCCCGCTTCCCTGATGCTGAGCGCAGCCATCTCCCCACGGTGCCTTTCGATAAAAGAGCGCACCCAGTCCGGATCTGTTTTGCTGTACTGGCGCAGGCTCCAGCCGATGGCCTTGTTGATAAAAAACTCCGTACCGCCCAAATTGTTGATAATAATTCGTTCCAACAGAGCCCGATCGGTCTGCTTTTTGTACATGAGCTGATGATCGATGGCAATCCGGCGCAGCCAGATATTCCCACCGGTGCTCCACCTCAACATGATCTCCTTGACCCCGGTAAAGCGCAGAGCCAGATCGCCGATGATCACATTGAGGCCGTCAACAGTATCCCACCACGATTTGCTTACCGCCAGATCGCGCAGTTTTGAAATGTCGTCAGCGGTGAGCAAACCTTTGAGCCTGCTCAGGTAATCAACTGCCAGGTACTGAAACTCCCTTTCGGACTGCTGCCAGCACTTGAACACGAAGTCCCAGTCAAGCGCTGTTTGATCCATGCCCTTGAAAAAATCGCGGGAAAGCTTCCCCCGCTCCGGCTTCTGGATCCCGAGAAAGGAGAACTGGTGGCGCATATAGGCGCTCATTTGAGCCGCCTTCGCCGGATTTTCCGCCGCCCTGAAAACTTCAAAGATATCCACGATTTATCCTCCCGGCAGCAGTGCTCACCGCTGCTCCCTGACATATCCGGCGGCCTGCTTGCCGGTGATATGCTCCAGATCGATGGCGATGATGTCGGCCTGTGTGCATCTTGCGATCACTTTTTCTCTGCTCGCTTCAGGTTGATCGCCGGAATATTTTTCTGCCAGGGCCCGGAAGGCTGCCAGCCGTTCCGCCTCATCCTGAACAATCCTGGCCTGGCCAAAAGCGATGACACTGCGAAAAAAAGAGGTATAGGCCGCGCCGACAACCGTATCCTCGCCGATCACGGCAAAGGACACCCGGGGGTGCTTCTTAATGGCATCAATTTTGTGGCCGCCCTTCGCTGAATGAAAGTAAATTTTGCCGTTGAAGTGGACATAGCTTAAGGGGACGGCATAAGGATAATCCCCATCGCCTGAGCAGGCCAGGACACCGCTGGTCGCTCCTGCCAACACTGCTGCAATAGCGTCGGCGGACATGAGCTGCTTTTCTCTAATCATTTTTCTAAACATGAATGACCGGACCTCCCGAACACAGTTTGGCCAGTGGCCGAACGATACTATCAGAGTTTAACATGCGAAAGAAACATTCCTGCATAGACGAAAACTTTTGCCCCGTCGCAAGCGAGCAATTTTGGACAAAGCGGTCAGCGACGCAGCAGTTGAGAACAGCGGTCTGCCGCACTGCGGGCAGGAAAGGTTGCGGCACTAACAGAAAGATATGGCAATGGATACAGGCGAAAGCTTTGACCGGGTTCGGCAGCCTGAACTGTACTGACTTTGCCCGATGATGTTTGCAGCACAGTTTTACCGAAAAGGGGTGAACTGGTGGGTCTGCTCAATAATATATCCTTTACCCTGACTGTTTTAACCTTTCGCCTGCGCGATCTGTTTGTTCCGCCCGCCGCTGTTCTGAAAAGCCTGGGCATCAAGAGAGGGCAGACAATCCTTGACTACGGTTGCGGTCCCGGCAGTTACTCCGCAGCTGCCGCCGGGCTGGTAGGGCCCGGGGGTAAGGTCTACGCGGCTGACGTCAACATAATTGCCGTCGCCCACGCTCGCAAGATGATGGAAAGTTGGCCCAACCTCGGCGTTATCCAGACGGATTGCCAGACCGGACTGCCGGATAAAAGCGTAGATGCTGTTTTGCTTTTTGATGTTTATCACGATTTAAAAGAACCGGAAAAGGTGCTGAAAGAGCTGCACCGGGTGCTCAAAGACGAAGGTAAATTGTTCTTTAGCGACCACCATATGGGTGAACAAAAAATTATTCGTGCACTGATCAAGCCGGGCCCTTTTGAGCTAGTCGGGAAAGTTAAAAAAATATACCGGTTTGCAAAATAGCACCGGGACTCAAGGAAGCTTGCCCGTCATGAGTTTTGCTTTGAGCCGATCCTCCCCACCGGTTCAGCGATTATGCTAGAACCTAGATCTCTATACCCAGCCAGGCTTTGACGGCGAGGCCGATGACAAAGGAGATCAGCGCCACCCCCAAGCTGATCCCCGCCATCTCGGCGAAGCGCTGGGCAAAGGGCAGATCCTGGGCCACGCTGATATAGTAGTTAAAAAAGAAAATAATCGCGATCACCACCAGCAGCATGGTCAGCAAGGCGGCAAGATAGGCGCTTTTGGGAAAGAGCAGATAGGGCAGAACCATCAGCACCACGGTCACCAGGTAGGCCCCTCCGGTATAAAGGCTGGATTTAAAAGCTTTCGGATTGCCCTCGGCCCTCTCGGCGAGATAGTTGGAGGAAGCCATGGACAGAGTGGCCGAGACTCCGGTGATGATCCCGGAGAGGGCCACCAGGCGGGTGTTGGCCAGGGCGAAGGTGAGGCCGGCGAGCACTCCGGTCAGCTCCACCAGCGCATCGTTTAGGCCCAGGACCATGGCGCCGACATATTGCAGGCGCTCCTCATCGAGCATCGCCGCCAGCTGCTCCTCATGCCTCTGCTCATCTTCGATGATCCCCGCTGCCTCGGGAATCTCCCGAATCAGCTGCCGGTATTTTCTGCCCGTGGTGTACTCGTTTTTTTCCATCAAGCGGATCACAAAGGTGTACCCCATCAGTACTCCGAGGAGGCTGTACCAGATAATCTGCCAGCGTTTGGGCTGCACCTCCTGCCCGGTATACTTTCTCCAGATCGCGGCGTGCTCGACCTCTTCAGCAGCGATCTGCTCCAGCACAGCCCGGTTCTGCGGGTCTTTTTCACCTTTGGCCATGCGGCTGTAGATGACATGATCGGTCACTTCAGCTTGCTGGTAACTCAGCAGCAAGCGCTTGGTCTCTGCGCTCAACGGAGTCCTCATCTGTGCGCCTCCCTTTGGCATCATGTTTTTTTACAGTATAAAACTTCTGGGCCCATTCAGCAAAATAACCTGCCCGGACCGAATTCACCCTCCGCCAGTTCATAATTCATCAATGCGGGCCTCTCGATTAGCACCCCGCCAATTTTAGAGGGCAACAGCAGCCCTTTCCGGGTCACGTTGAAGCCGCCAGAGGTTTTGCTGCCAGTGATCAGGTATACTTTCCCTTCCAGGGTAATGTCATATTCCCTCATCGCCTGCGGCGGGAGCTGGATATCCAACTCTTGCCCGATCAGGGAATAGCCAAAGATATATTTCCCGCCCTTGCTTACCTGCGGCAAAGTACTCGCTCCCCAACTAGAGACTGCCTCAGACTGATACTATTATTTGCCAAGAGAAAGAGATAATCCTGCCCGAAAAGGAAAGGGACAAAAGAGATGGCCGGCACCTGCGGCGACGGGAGCACAGTAGTGTTCAATCAGGAAGATTAAAGATAATTTACCCATGGAAAATGGGTTTTACAAAGCAGCGCTCCCCTGAAAACCTTAGCGGCTATTGGATGCGGGATATTATGGAATTGTATCGGGCATTTCAGCCTTTCCGATTGTATTAGTAGTGAAAGGAGGGCAAGTCGATGGCGAACTCTTTTTTACGTACGGACAAAGAGATTGCAGAAATTTACGAGCGCCATAAAAAAACGGTGTACCGCATCTGCTTTGCTTACATGAAAAATCAGCCTGATACCGAAGACGCCCTCCAGGATACATTTTATCAGTTGATCAGGAAGAGACCAGTTTTCGAGAGCGAAGAGCACGAAAAGGCCTGGCTCATCAGAACGGCAGCCAATTTGCGCAAGAACGGTCTGCGGTACTGGTGGCGCAAGCGCAGGAACATGGATGACTACAAGGCTTTACCGGAAAACGGGACTATGGAGTTCAGCTGAGGTGCAGGAGGTGCTGCGCGGAAACCTGGCGGAGGGAACGACAGTGACAGTTCTCCTGCCCGGTCCCGTCAGTGTAGAGAGACTGTGGATAGAAGACACTGGCCTGTCTTCACAGATGACGGCGGGGATCAGGGGCATTTTTATGCCTATCAGATATGATGAAAGATCAATTCGCGAAGAAAATGGCGTGAAACTGGCCCTGCTCGAGCTGGCCGCATACGGACTTCTCGACGGCGAGCGCTGGGCCTTTCTCGAAACCGCCAAGGGGCTGACCTACTACACCTGGTCATACCCGTCACTGGCGGGCGCAAAAAATCTGGAAGGGATAAAGGAGATCATCCTGCCGAAACTCAAATAACTTTAAGCAAAAGAAGCCTCAAAAGCAGCGGGACGGCTGCTATCGAGGCTTCTTTTACCCGGGGCGCTGCACACATAGCACCCCCGGCAAGTTTGAAAACCTGGTCAGGATTTAACAAACAGCGATTCTGGATAACCCGCCAGCCCCGTTCCCACTAGGATAATAGGGGTTCAGTACCGCTCTGTAGTATTCTTAGGTAATCCAGATAAATAAATGCTCGATCTTTTTTTGTTTCCTCTCGAAGCTTGAGTAGCCCCAAATCACAAAACTGCCCAATCAATCTATTAGCTGTTGAATAAGTCACATCTAGTTTGTCCTGTACATACCTCACGGTCACAACAGGGGTAGTTAACAAAACTTCATGCAGAGCAAGTGCATTTGTTGTCCTTAAATGATTAACAATTTTTGCGTTATGGGCCTCCCTCAAGGTTAGAATTTGCTTGGCTGTATCCACGGCTTGTTGTGAAACTTCCAGAATCCCCTTCAAAAAAAATTTTAACCAGCCTTCCCAATCTCCGCGATCACGGATCCCGGTCAGTTTATCATAATACCGCAGCCGGTTTTTCTTGAAATAGTAGCTCAGGTAAAGCAACGGGGCGGGTAAAACATCTCGTTCACATAGGAAAAAGGTGATCAGTAATCGTCCGATCCTACCATTACCGTCCAGAAATGGATGAATAGTCTCAAACTGTGCATGCAACAAACCACATTTTATCAAAGCGGATTCGCCTGTGCCCTTATGGTAGTACAGTTCAAAATCATTTAACGCCCGCAACATCTCCGATACAGGCGGCGGGATAAAATCAGCTTCGGTAATATCCATACCAGGGGTACCGACCCAGTTTTGTATCTTGCGGAATTCCCCAGCATTTTTAGCGCTTCCGCGCACATCTTGCAATAAAATTCTATGAATTTCTCTTAACATCCTTAGGGAAACCGGTAATTCCCCAACCCTTTCCAGGCCATAATGTAAAGCACTGATATAGTTTCTGACCTCTCTAATTTCAGCTGGTATGGCATACTCTTTCTTTGTTTCTGCGTCAATCAAATCAATCAGTG
>JAAZIG010000233.1 GCA_012510325.1 Bacillota bacterium | reverse complement strand
TTGATACACCGGTCAGCGGTGTCAGTATGGAAAGCCGACCGCTGTTGAATAAGTTACTGGAAGTGGACGAATACCGCGTAAAGTACCACGAATATCTTCAGCAAATTATTGAAGGATATTTTGAGAGCGGCCTATTTGAAAGCACGATACTAGCCTTGGATGAGAAAATAAATGAATACGTGAAAAACGATCCGGCCGCGTTTTATTCCTATGGGCAATACGAGGCATCTTTGCCGGTACTCCTTGAGCTGGGGCATTTGCGCGCGGTAAACATCAAAGGGCAGCTTGATGGGACGATCCCGTCCACATCAAGCGAACAAAACGCTGCTGAAACATCGCTGATCGATGCTTCAACAGTTGATCTTTCGGCGCTCGGCTCGATGATGGCTGGCGGCGGTATGGGGCAGGGCGGAGCGAAAGATGAGCCAGGCGACCTTCCTGGCGGCGGAGAGAGAGCGCCGTCTATGCCGGACGGTTTTCCTGAAGGGCAGCAACCCGGCGAGTGGGATGGCCGGAAACCCGAAGGTGGGCCCTTCGGTGGGCCAGACAGATGGCCGGGTGGTGAGACGTTCGATATGAATTTAATGCAACAGGCCATGCAACTGATCATGGGAGCCGGCGGGGAACTAAACGATGAGGTAAAAGCCGCTCTCTTGCAAATCGGTTTAACAGAAGAACAAATAGAAATGTTTACCAATATGCAAGGCGGTGGCAATATGCAGGGGAGGGGATCTCCAGGCATGGATGGGTCGAATGATTTTAGCGGTGGGAATGAGGCCGGAGGCGGGCAAGCCGACCCGGGGCAAGGGTTGAACCGGCCGGAGAGGAATAATGATGGCACTATGCCGTCGCAAACCGCTGCCGACACTGGATATCTCATATTTATAGCGGTGCTGTTACTGGTGTTGATCGGCGCGATTATCTTTATCGCAAGACCGCGAAAGAATGCGGTATGAAGGAGAAAACATATTTGTAATTAATAACGCTTTAAAAAGCGTTAGCCGCTCCAGGGGAAGGCGTATTTTCAGCGAAGTTGCTAAATTACGCATGAATTGATTAAATGAAAATTTATATTACCACATTACGATATCGCTTAATGCATAAGCACCATCTCTTAGCAGGTGAATTCAGTATGAAAAAGAATAACTGTTCTTCTGATCCGGGCTTGTACTCATCGCGCCGCTAACGATGCTCAGTGGTTATGCCCCACGGTATGTTCAAATGAGCGATATCTTATCACGGATGCCGACCTTCAAATTAAAATCAACAGAATATTAGACTACATTTAAAGAAATATGGTATGGTGAAAAATAGCAAGAAGGAGTGACATCATGGCCAAAATATTGATCTGCGACGATGAAGCGGGACTTCGCACCGTACTAAAACGATATGCGCAGTTTGAGGGACATGAAACCGTCGAAGCGGAAAATGGTCTTGAAGCGGTGGAAGCATGCCGGAAGGGATCTTTTGATATCATCATTATGGATATAATGATGCCAAAACTTGACGGGTTTTCGGCGGTCAGGGAAATTCGTAAAACTTCCGATGTTCCAGTGATCATGCTTTCGGCTAAAGGTGAAGAATACGACAAAGTGCTCGGCTTTGAAGTTGGGGTTGATGACTATGTTGTAAAGCCGTTTTCATCCAAAGAAATCATGCTTAGAATCGGTGCGATTTTGCGCAGAGCAGGTAAAAATGTTACTGACAGCGAGGGGCATATTGTTTTTACAAAAGGCGGCTTTAAGGCTGACATGACAGCGTATAAAGTGTTTGTTGACGGAGAGCAAGTGGAGATGGCTCCAAGAGTATATGATCTGTTGTTTTTTTTGATCCGGAATAAAAACATAGCAGTACCGCGTGAAAAGATCTTGACCGAGGTATGAGGCTTCGATTACTGCGGCGACGACCGGACACTGGATACGCATATGAAGCTACTGCGGAAAGCGATCAGGCCCTATAACGATTACATTACCACCTTACGCGGCTTGGGGTATAGATTCGAGGGATAATCCTAATGTTCAATTTGGGAGAACTGCGCTTAAAATGGAAAGTGTTTATGTTCCTGCTGGGCTTTTGCGCTCTGCTTCTGGTGATCTTATGGTTGTTTCAAACGGTGTTCTTAAACGATATGTATAAGTTTATCCGCAGGCAAGAGCTGAATCGAGTTATCGCGACAGTGGAAAAGGAAATTGACAATCCGGAGCTTCCAGCCATATTGCACGATATACAGCTGGAAAATGATATTTTAGTATCCTACACCGCGGACTTTGTCCCGCCGCAAAGACCTGAAAGTCAGCGATTTAATCCACGTGACCAAAGAGTAAATCCACCGTTTGAAGCGATTACCAAAACAAAAATGTTCACTTTTAAAACAGGAGCGACGGTGTCCTTAACATTTTATGCCTTGATCACCCCGGTAAGCGCTACTGTTTCAACGCTGCGGACACAACTATATCTTATTACCGCCATAATGTTCATATTTTCCGTGTTCTTAGCCGGGATAATTTCAAGGCGGATTTCCAAACCGATTGAGGATATTAACCGGAGTGCCCTGACTCTTGCCGAAGGGAAATATGACACCCGTTTTTCGGGTAAAGGGTTCTATGAAATCATCGCTCTCTCCGATACGCTGAACACAGCGGCGGTCGAGCTTGGTAAAGTGGAAGGTTTGCGGCGTGATTTGCTGGCGAATGTGTCCCACGATCTCCGAACTCCCCTTGCCTTGATCTACAGCTATGCCGAAATGATGAATGACTTTCCCGGTGAAATCACGCCGGAACAGACCAAGATGATCATGGACGAAACAAGACGCCTGACCATCCTGGTAAACGATATCCTCGATCTGTCGAAATATGAATGTGAAATGGAGCAGCTCAACAGATCAAAATTTAACCTTACCGAAAAAATATCTGAAACCACAGAACGAGTCGGCAAATTGTTGACAACAGATGGATTTAAAATCATCTTCAACCATGATAAGGATGTTTATGTGAATGCCGATGAAACAAAGATCGACCGGGCCTTCTACAATATTTTAATTAACGCTGTCAACTATTCCGGCGATAATCGGTTGATAACAGTACTGCAGAAAACCACCGAGGATAGTGTAATAATTAGGATTATGGATAGCGGAGAAGGTATTGCTGAAGATGACTTGCCTTTTATATGGGATCGCTATCACAAAAAAGATAAAATTAACAAACGCGAAGCAACGGGCACCGGTTTTGGTTTATCCATCGTAAAAAGAATCATCGAGCTGCACGGAGGCAGTTACGGTGTTGTTTCGGAGATAGGGAAAGGGAGTACATTTTGGTTTGAACTCAAACTTTGAAAATCGACAAAAATATCCGTTCTGCTGGCGAAGGGATTTCTTTTTTTGAGGTACCCACTGCGGCGTCTGTTCGCAGATAAAATATATTTTCAACTATCCCGACAAATACCATAATATAACTGGACAAAAACATAATCAATATATTATTGTAATGAGTACATACTAATAATGATTTCAATTTGGCTGGTGGAGAGATCAAGTCTCAGGGGAGTTGAACAAGGTAGAAAGTGCCATCAGTTTGCTGCGTTCAAAAAGTATCCGGCCGTCAATTGCCCGGATCAAAATTCTGGAATACCTGTCACACACAACGGAGCATCCGACCGTGGAGATGATCCATACCAGCCTGCTACCGGCGATACCGACACTTTCGAAAGCGACGGTCTATAAAACGGTCGGTTTGCTGGTGGAGGCCGGGCTGGCCCGGCTGCTGTACGGGGAGGACTGCGAAGCTCATTATGATGCCGATATCAGCGATCACGGCCATTTCCAGTGTACCCGCTGCGGCAAAATCTATGACTTTGCCGTGAATCTCGCTCTTCTGGAAACCGAAGGGCTGGAGAGGTTTGCCGTAACAGAAAGGAATGTTTTTTTTAGAGGAGCCTGTCCCCGGTGCCTCTCTGAATAAGGGTCAGGGACCGGGGTTGTGCCAACATACTCACAAGGAGGTTGCTAGCATGAGTTGTGAAGAAGGAAGGTATCAGGTATTGGTTGGGCGGGAAGCGCCGGATTTTGTAACAGATGCTTTTGTAGACGGCGGTTTTAAGAAGATCAAGCTATCTGATTATCGGGGCAAATGGGTGGTGCTCTGTTTCTACCCGGGAGATTTTACCTTCGTTTGACCGACCGAATTGGCGTCAGTTGCCGCCAGAAACGACGAGCTGAAGGAATTGGGCGTGGAGGTTTTCTCCTGCAGTGTGGACAGCCAGTTTTCGCATAAGATCTGGCAGGAGCTTGAACTATCCCAGATGGTCCCCGGTGGGGTGCCTTATCCGATGCTTTCCGATACCGGAGGGAATATTGGCCGACTTTATGGGGTGTACAACGAGGAAGAGGGCGTCAACGTCCGTGGCAGGTTTTTAATCGACCCCGATGGGATTATTCAAGCGATGGAGGTTTTGACACCGCCGGTGGGCCGCAATTTTGAAGAGCTTTCCCGGCAGGTCAAAGCATTTCAGCATGTTCGGAAGACAGGAGAGCCTACCCCGGCCGGCTGGCAACCGGGCAAGAAAAGCCTGAAGCCTTCGCCTGACCTTGTGGGGAATGTCTGGAAGGTTTGGAAGATCGGAGAGTAGTAGACAGGCTCAAAGGTTAATCTCAAAAGTTGTGTTTGCACAGGCAGATCGAAGGGAGTTGGCCGCTCATGCTCACATTCTACTGTTTCCCCGCATGATCAACCTGTCAGAAGGCGAAAGCGTGGCTTTCGCAGGCAGGTGCGGAGTACGACTATCGCAACATCTTAAAGGAGCCGCCTGCTCTTGAAGAGCTGGAGAAGTTGGCTGAGATCGGTGGTATCACCGTCAAAGAGCTCCTCAACCCTCGCAGCAAGGCTGTGAGAGACAGCGGCGCCGACCTGCAGGAGATTACCCCTGCAGAGACGGCGGCCCTGGTCCTCAAGAATCCGCGAGCTCTGTACCGCCCCCTGCTCACCGATGGGGCGAAGCTGGTCCGGGGCTTTCGTCAGGAAGAGATGGAGGCACTGCTGGGAAAAGGATAAGTGAGCAGCTAACGGGCTGACCAAATTGATCATAGAGCACTGCTTGCAGAACTGATAACGTGTTCCGACGGCGTTATCAGTTCTTTTATGTACAACAGTGAAAAGAAAATATAACGAAAAAAATAGCGCCCACAGGCGCCATGTTAACGTATGGTTAACGTTCCAGAGCGATTAGCGATAAACTGGTTGGGACGGTCCCGGCACTTTTTTGTTGGTGGAGCGGGATTGGTGGCAAGGACGATCACTTTCGTCTTTCCCCGCCTACAACGGACCTTTTAGCCCTTCGACAAAGGCCAGCACATTTTTCCCCAAAACACTGTGATTGTAGCCGCCCTCGAGGATGCCGAAACAACCGCCTACGTTGCGCCGGGCCGCTTCCCGCATCAGCCTGCCCATGGCGGTGTAATCCTCTGTTGCCAGAAGCCCGCCCCAGTCATCTTCGTGATTGTCGAATCCGGCGGAGGCGGCGATCATATCGGCATCTGTTTGCGCCAGCGCTTTTTCCACCGACTGCAGGTAGGCACCGCGCTCCTGGGCAGTCGGATTGAGGATGGTCACGTATTCTTTGTTTCCCAGAAGGTTGACGTTGCCGTCACCATAGTGCAGATCAAAATCGAGGATGAACGCTTTTTCTATTTTTCCCTGAAATTTGAGTTTCTCCAGGGCGATGGCCATATTGTTAAAGTAACAAAATTCCCAGGACCTATTCGCTGAAGCGTGATGCCCGGGAGGGCGGATCAGGGCAAAGCAGGGCTCGGACAAGCCGATTTCAGCCGCTTTGATGGCACCGCCGGCCGCCAGAGCGGCAATTTCGTAGATCCCTTCGCGTTCCACAGAATGGAGATGCGCCGGGGTGTGCAGCCGGAGCAGATCCTTTTTCGAGGCCGGCTCCGGTTTAACGAAGTCGACTTTTCCCTTAAGTGCCTCTTCAACAACCCGTATTCTTCCGGAGGAAGCGGCGGGGTCAGAGGTGTAAACCTGGTTGTAATCTTCATGATAAACCACCTTCATGCGCTCTTTCACCCCCTCA
>JAAZIG010000232.1 GCA_012510325.1 Bacillota bacterium | reverse complement strand
GCGGTCATCGCCACGGGGCGAAGATGGCTTACCGATGAGCTGTACCGGGGGATCATCTTCGGCCTGGGGATATTTCTGGGCCTCTTTTCCCTCTACTTTCTCTGGTCGGGGCTGAAAATAATTGGCGGCTGGTAGCAGTGTGTGACCCTCTCTCTGTTGCTCGCTGCGGTTTACCCCCTTCCCGGTCCCGCTGCCGCATGGGGGGAGGGAACTTCAGCTTCCGGGAATGGTCAAAGCGGCGCCGCGGGAATGTGCCGCGAGCGCCCTTCGGCGAGACCTTGTCCCGGGCGGGTTAGCGGCTCACCCCGCTGAGGGGGCAGAACCAGCTGTAGAAAGTGCGCAGCAGTTCGGTGGGGGTGGGCAGGGAGACCCCGGCAGTGATAAGGAGGGCGAAGAGCGCGGCGACGAGCCAGAGGGCGGTAAAACCGGCCAGTTCGGGCCATCTTTTTCCGTTGACCAGCGAGGGGACCTGGATGAGGGCGATGGCGATCAGCGCCAGTGCAGTCCAGAACATCTTTTGCTCAGTCCTCCCTCAGCGAATCCTTGACCATTCCGGTGTGTAAAATATCGAACTCAACGGTGAGCTCCACCTTTAACTGCGGGAAGATCTCTTCGTCCCACCGGGAACGGATCTGCTGCCACAACTGCGGGTTTTTGCGATAGATCAGGTTGCCAAAACCGAAGATATCCGCCCTCAGCTCCTGAGAGCGGTTGAACATGGCCTCGATATCGTTGCGCACCGCCTGAGCGGCCCGCCTCTCCAGGGAGTGGGTCAGCTTGTTTTCGGCATCAAGTTTCCCCGGTCCGTCAAATTCCTGGATGCGCCCGTGCAGCTTTACCTTCATCTCGATCCACCAGTTTTCCTCGTCCCCGTGCAGGCTCATCCTGGCGGTGTGGCTGTAAGTTTCGATGCTGACATGTCTGTTTTCCTCCGCCGGTAAGGCGACGAGAAGGGTGGAGCGGAAAACGCGGCCCGAACCGTAGGTCCAGCCCTGAACCTGCTTGGCCGAGGCCCAGCCGACCATACGGTCGCCGCGGAAGAGGGCGCTCCCGCAAAGGCGGGCCGGCGGCGGGCTGCTTCCGCCGTCTCCAGCTCCCTCATCAGCCGTCTCGAGCACTTCCAGCCGGCCGATGAGCATCTCTTTGCCGGTCTGGGCGTGGGTGGCGATGAGCTCGTTTAAATTCTTTTCCGGGAAGATCGACCGATCAAAACGGGTGGTCAGGACCAGCCGGTCCAGCCCCCTTGCCCCCGTCTCCTCGAGGGGAAAAGAGGCCTTCATGATCTTTTGCAGATCCCCCTGAACCACTGCCGGCTTGACGATGAGGCGGAACTGCCGGCCCCGCTCAAAGAGATCGAAGATCTCGGCGACCCCCTGCCGGGCAACCTTTTCTGATAAAAGGAGCACCCGGCAGTGGGGCCAGAAGAGGGCCCGGCTGGAGGTTCCGATGAGATTGCGCACCGCCGCAAAAGGGGTTGGCCCCTTTGCCTCTATGGTCCAGAAAGCTTTTTCCCCGCCTCCCCCGCCGCTTCCGGAGCTGCTCTCCCCGCCGCTTCCGCCCATGGCGACAGGGTTGGCCAGCTGGGCGAATATCTGGTAGGAGCCGCTCTCCTCGTCGTAATCGAAGCCCACCGCCAGGACCACGCCCAAGAGCTCCGGTTCGCGCCGGTTCCAGCAGCCGGTTGAGAGCGTCCCGGCAAGGGCGGCGATGATCAGCAGAGCGAGCAGTCGTTTACAGTTCACCGGATCGCCTCCTGAAAAACTTGCGCAGGAGATAGGCCGCCCAGAGAGCGGTGAAGGGGATCACTATCAGAGCCAGGGCGTAGGGCGCAAAAAAAGCCGGCTTGAAAAAAGTGAGCAGCTGGAAGGCATTTTGGGAGACGTGAACCCCCATCGTGATCCAGATCGCCGCCATCGGCAGGATCAGGGAGCGGTAATCCTCCAGGCCGAACACCTGAGAAAGACCCCGGGCGCCGCAGAAAAGATAGGCCGCCACTTCGATAAAAAGGCCCAGTCCCCAGGCGAAGACCGACAGCGCTTCGAGCCGCTCGACGAATTCGCTGAGGGCAACCACCCGGACCATCTTGAAAAAGGGGAAGAGCGCCCGTGCCCCGGGCGACGGCCCGAGAATCGCTGTTGTCACCACAGCAATGAAGATGAGAATAGTGCTTGCCCCCGCCAGGGCGGCGAGAGAGGTGCGCAGGCCTCGTTTGGGCTGGTTGAGAGAGGGGATCAGCATGGTCAGCGTCAAAAACTGTACAATTACCGCCATCGGGGTCACCGCGCCTCTGAAAACGGGCCCAAAACCGCGGGCCAGAACCGGCTCCAGGTTGTAGAACATCACCTTCAGCAGGGGAAGCGGCAGCAGGAGGCTGCCGACGATCATCAGCAGGTAGATGGGAAAGAGCAGGTCGGCGGCTCTCCCGATCACCTCGATCCCGGAATGAGCGGCGGCGGCTGCGACGATGACCATGGCGGTGATCAGGAAGAGCAGCGGGGTGTCGGGGAGAAAGACGGTGACGAGCATATCGGCATAGATGCGCACCTCCACCGCCGCCATATGCAGGAAAGCCCACAGGATCGCCAGGGTCAGCACCTTGCCCGGCCAGCGGCCGAGCAGCCTCTCGCTGTACTGGGCCAGAGTCAGATCGGGGAAGCGGCTGCCGAGGCCGCCGAAAAAAAGCAGCAGCAGCGCTGCGGGGAAAAATTGAACGATGCTCGAGAGCCAGGCATCCTGGTAGGCGTCGGCGGTGGTTAGCACCGGCAGGAAGGCCACGGCGATGTTGCAACGAATCATGAACAGAATAAAAAAAAGCTGACGGTTGGCGATCTTCTCTTGCGGCATCGATTAACTCCCTTCATCCTCTTCGGGATCCTGTCCGGGCTGCGGCTTTTGACCGAGGGGCTGGCGCAGCGGTTCGCGCCCGCCGATCAGCTTGGGCCGGGCCTGCATGCCCCACCACCAGACGGTGATGAGCGAGTCCTTCAGATCGCTCAGGATGAGGGGGGCGAAGGGACTGAGATAGGGGACGCCGAAGGAGCGCAAACTGCAAAGGTGAATGACAGTCAGCAGCAGGGCGAACTGCACCCCGAAGAGGCCGAAGGTGGCCCCGGCGATGGTAAAAATAAAGCGGAGCAGGCGGATGGCGGTACTCAGGGCGAAAGACGGGGTGGAGAATCCGGCGATGGCGGTTAGCGCAACGACGATGACCACCCCCGGAGAAACCAGACCGGCGCTGATGGCGGCATCCCCCAGGATCAGCGCGCCGACAATGCTGATGGCCGGGCCGATAGCCGGCGGAAGGCGCAGTCCCGCTTCGCGCAGAATTTCGAAGATCAGCTCGAGGATCAGCATCTCGGCCACCACCGGGAAGGGGACCCCCTCCCGGGTGCTGATGATGCGCAAAAAAAGCGGTGTCGGCAGCAGCTCGGGATGAAAAGTGACTATGCCGACGTAAACCCCGGGCAAAATGAGGGAGATGATCAGGGCGGCGTAGCGCAGCAGGCGGATGAAGACGCCGATGGGAAAGAGTTCAAAGTAGTCGTCAGGCGCCTGCATCAGCATATTCAGCTCTGTGGGGACGATCAGGGCAAAGGGGGTCCCGGCAACAAGGACCACCGCTCTTCCCTCGAGCAGGGCGGCGGTGACCTTGTCCGGCCTTTCGGTGCGGTAGGTCAGCGGGAACAGGGTGTTGGGGCTGTCGACGATATAGTCCTCCAGGTAGCCGCTTCCGAGAATCGCATCGATATCGACCTGCTGCAGCCGGGAGTGCACTTCGCGGATCAGCTTCTCCCGGGCCAGCCCCTTGATATAGATCAGGACCACCTCGGTGTTGCTGAGCCGGCCCAGGGTCATTTTTTTCATCCAGAGCTGCGGGATGGGGAGGCGCAGGCGGATCAAAGAGGTGTTCACCCGCAAATTTTCGATGAAGCCGTCGCGGGGCCCGCGCAGGGTGGTTTCATTTTCCGGTTCACTGATCGCTCTGAGCTTTGGTTTCCGCGTGTCGCAGATGAGCGCCCCGGCGCTGCCGTCGAAGAAGACGGCGGCACCGCCGCGGGACAGCTCGGCGAAGAGCCCGGCGACATTATCCACCTCAATGAGCTCGTCGGCGGTGAGCAGCTTCTCCCGGGCGGTCTCCAGCCCCTTTCCTTTTTTCAGGGCAACCCCTATTTTCTTTGATTCGATGACGAGGGTGCGGATGATCTCCTCGGTCGCTCTTTTATCGGTGAGCCCTTCGAAATAGATCAGTGCTCCGGGCAGGTTGCCGGCCCAGAATCGCCGGAGCGATATATCGTAACTGGAGCCGCCGGCAGCGTCTATCTTTTTCAGGTCGCTTTCGAGTTTGCCGGTAAACTTTTCCCCGGCGGCCTCTCTCAGGAAGCCGCTGAGATCTTTCTCTTCGTTTCGGGACGCTGTTCTCTGGGAGAGCCCCAATCTGTCTTTCAGCCAGTCGAGCAAAAGCAGCCACCTCTTCTCAGATAGCTTCTTTCTTTATGCAAATAATATGTAAAAAAATAAGGGCGGGGGCGTTTTCAAAACTTCCGGCGGTGCCCGGGGGGCGGAAAAAGGTACTGTTAAAGCAGATCTAAAAGTGCTAAAATACTGCTGAAGGGTCGGGCCCCTCCGGGGCGGCGGCTATCCGGGCAACCGGACGGCGCCGCCGTTTTCTCAAGGGTCCCGCCCTCCGGCGAAGAGCTGTAGAGATAAATGTGGGAGCGGGGATCGGTTTGCTTAAAGTAGTGGTGCTGCGCGATTATCAGTCGATGAGTGAGCATTCCGCCGGGCTGGTTGCTCGGAGGATCAGGGAGAAACCTGCTGCGGTGCTCGGGCTTGCTTCCGGTTCGACCCCGCTGGGTCTGTACCGCGAGCTCGTCAAAATGACGGTGCGGGGGCGGCTCGATCTCAGCAGGGTGGTTACATTTAACCTCGATGAGTACTATCCCATCGAACAGGACAATCCGCAAAGTTATCACCATTTTATGCGGCAGAATCTTTGGGAACCGGCGGGGATCTCACCGCAAAGGGCGCATATTCCTGCCGGCAAGCCCGCCGATATCGCCGCTTCCTGTCGTGATTATGAGCTGAAGATAGGCCGCGCCGGCGGGATCGATCTGCAAATTCTGGGG
>JAAZIG010000231.1 GCA_012510325.1 Bacillota bacterium | reverse complement strand
CGCCATGGGGATGCGCCACGGGGACGGTTCTCCCGGCTCCGCAAGGTTGCTCAACTGAGAGATATTCCGGATTACTTGGGCAAGACTTTTTATGCGGATGGGTCGACATCCCCTTCAGGAGAGATCGCTCAAAGCTTGCACGGGATAGAATCAGCCAACAAGAGCAAAGGGAGCGCTCCGGAACGCTTCGCCCGGGAGTGCTCCCTGCACCTGCCTGCGGTTATATTGCTCTTGCCGGTTTGCCCAGCACAATTTTTAGGAATAGATCACCGGCTAGCTGAAGGCAACCTGTTGTAAGGGGGGATCTGCTGCAGCAGCTCCCCGATGGTGATCTCCGCCAGGGAATTTTCCAGCGCCCTCCGCGCCTCCTCTAAATGCGGCCCCAGAAGCCCGTTGATCCTCTTGCCGATGGGGCAGCGGAGATTCTGGTCCTCGTGCAGTCCGAACAGGCGGTCCCCAGCGGTCAGCTCCACCGCACGGTAGATCTCAAGAAGGGTGATCTGGAAAGGATCCTTCGTCAACGCCGTTCCCCCGGCTCCGGGAGCAACGGCGATCAGATTCGCTCTCTTTAAATAGCCCATGATCCGGCGGATCAGCACCGCATTGGTATTGACGCTCAAAGCCATCAGTTCGCTGGTAACCTTCAGCTCTTTCGGGCACCAGGCGAGAATGATGAGCATCTGTACCGCTACCGGAAATCTGCTGCTCAAGCGCATTGTCGTTCACCTCCCCGGCTGCTGCGTCCAGCGTCGGCTATATTTTTTCCACCCGGCAAGGGGTCCGGCGATGCATCGGGGTGCACATCTCATCGCGATCGGTGCCCAGGACCAGCTCATTGACGTTGACCCCATATTTTTTGCCGTCATAGATCAGCCCGCCGCCATGGCGGATATAGACGCATCCCTCCGCCGCCAGGGGGCTGATCTCCACCTCAATCTCCACCCGGGAAGCTCTCGTAATGATCAGCACCTTCTCCCCGTCGGTCAGAGCGAGCCGTTTTGCATCCGCTTTGTGAACCAGCATTGTGTCCCAGCGGCGGGTCTTATTCCAGGCGGGGTTGCGCATGTATGTATTGGCCACCGTATCCATATGCAGCCCGGCGTGGAGAATCAGGGGATATTCCTGCGGCATCTCAAGGTTTTCCAGCTCACTTTCTATGCTCATCTGCTGCAGGACGGGCAGCAGCTCTTCAATTTTCAGGGCAAGCTTTTTGTCCGGCGTGGCGAGCATGCTAAAATAGTCTTCGTCGTACCGGACCAGGTACTGCCCCTCCGGGTGAGCAAGGATATCCTTGAACATGGTCTCGATCATGGTGAAGTCGTTCGGATAACCCGCCCGCACCGCACCGGCTTTGAATTCATCACTGCTTCTCAGGAGCAGGCCCACGATGAGCGCCAGATTGGCCGAACCCAAAGCCCCGCTGAGGGTTTCAACCAGGATCAGGGGCATAATCCGGACATGCTGGGGATGATCCTGCAGATGGGCGCTGACCGCTCCCAGGTAGGCGGTGATCCCGCTTTGACCCGCTTCATAAAGCGACTGCGGCAGCTCCGGCACCAGCCCCATCGCTCTGGCCAGCTCCAGGATGATCGCCGCCCCTTCCTTGCATTCCTCACCGAGGGGCTCCAGCACCGGATGGCGCAGCTGGAAGAAGAGATCGGGATAGGTATAGTTGAAGAAGGGGCTGTCATAGGTCTCCATATAGCTGAGGCAGGGCAGAATATAATCGCAGAGCCGTGCGGTTTCGCTGTAGGCCACCTCTATGCTCACCGAAAGCTCCAGAGCGGCAAAAGCCTTTTCGTAAGCGAGGGTGTCCGGGTAGGAGCGCAGGGGGTTGCAGGCGCTGACCAGCAAAGCCCGGATGCGCTCCGGATGATCGTGCAAGATCTCATCGGGAAGAAGAGCCGGCGGGAAAGAGCCCATGACGGGGAACATATTGTGCTTGACGGTCCGCCAGATCTTCGGGTTGCGCTCGTCGGTGTTGCTCCCGATGGGGAAAAAATAGGCCGGGGTGACGTGGCCACCTTCTACGCAAAAACGGCCGGTTATCGCCCGCAGAATATGCAGCAGATAGCAATTGATCGTGGAGTTGCGGTTCATAAAGATCCCCAGATCCTCGTGGATGCACGATTTGGTTTGGGCAAGAAGGCGGGTCGCTTCAACAACCTGCTCGAAATCTAGACCGCAGACTTCCTCCACCGCCCGGCGGGCTGGAAAATCTTCAAAGAGGGGTTCCAGCTCCTCCCATCCGTTGACATGCTCTTCGATGAAAGCGCGATTCTCCCAGCCGTGATCCAGGACCAGGCGGATCATCGCCTTGAGCAGCATGGTATCCGATCCCGGGCGCAGGGCCAGGTGGATATCGGCCCGGGCGGCTGTTT
>JAAZIG010000026.1 GCA_012510325.1 Bacillota bacterium | reverse complement strand
GTTTTACCTGCGGACGACCGATGTGACCGGTTCGATCACGCTGCCCGAGGGTGTGGAGATGGTCATGCCCGGCGATGATATCAATATGGATATCGCGCTGATCACCCCGGTGGCCATCGAGAAGGGCCTGCGCTTCGCCATCCGCGAGGGCGGCCGCACTGTCGGTGCCGGAGTGGTTACCGAGATCACCACGTAAGGGCCGTTGTCTATGGAGGGGCATTTTGACGAAGTGTTGAAAAGGGGGCATTGAGATGGCCAACCAAAAAATCCGCATCAGGCTGAAGGGCTTTGATCACCAGCTGCTCGATCAGTCTGCCGGAAAGATCGTCGATACGGCAAAGCAGACCGGGTCGGAGGTGTCCGGGCCGGTTCCGCTGCCGACGGAGAGGAGCCTTTATACAGTGATCCGGGCGCCGCACAAGTTCAAGGATTCCCGGGAGCAGTTTGAAATGCGCACTCACAAGCGGTTGATCGATATTTTCGAGCCGACATCGAAGACGATCGATGCTCTGATGAGGCTGGATCTCCCTGCCGGGGTCGATATTGAAATCAAATTGTAGGTTGTTCAAGCAGGAGGTGTCATCGCGTTATGAGCAAAGCTATTCTTGCGCGTAAGGTGGGTATGACGCAGGTCTATGACGAACAGGGGCATGCTCTTCCGGTCACGGTTTTGGAGGCCGGACCGTGCTATGTGATCCAGGTCAAGAGCGCCGCCTCAGACGGTTACAGCAGTATTCAGATCGGTTTCAAGGAGAAAAAAGAGCGCCAGATCAACCGGCCGCTGCGCGGTCACTTGAAGCAGGCCGGGGTAAAATCATGTCGCTACCTGCGGGAATTCAGGGTCGATGAGAAAAATCTGTCGGAATACCCCCCCGGCCGCGAGCTCCGTGCCGATATGTTTTCTGCCGGCGATTATGTTGATGTCAGCGCCGTCTCGAGAGGGAAGGGTTTTGCCGGCTCGATCAAGCGGTTGGGTTTTGCCCGCGGTCCGCGAACGCACGGTTCGCGCTACCACCGCGGTCCCGGCTCGCTCGGAGCGGTGGACCCGGGACGGGTCTTCAAGGGGCGGCCTTTGCCCGGGAGAATGGGCGGCAGCCGGCGGACGGTCCAGAACCTGCGAGTAGTGCAGGCTGACGGGGATAAAAATATACTGGTGATCAGGGGATCGGTTCCCGGACCCCGGGGTGGTCTTGTTGAAGTGAAGACGACCACCAGGAAGTAGTTTCACGAAGCGATCATGAAAGGAGAAGCCCTGAGTATGCCCAAGTTAACTTTATACAACCGGGACGGCGAAAAGGTAAACGAGGTAGAGGTCCGGGCCGAGCTTTTTGCAGCGCCGATGAAGAGGGGAGCGCTCTACCAGACCGCTGTTGCCCAAAGGGCCAGGCGCCGTCAGGGCACGGCGTCGACGAAGGGGCGCAGTTTTATGCGCGGCGGCGGAGCCAAACCCTGGCCCCAAAAGGGCACGGGCAGAGCCCGGCACGGCAGCATCCGTTCACCCATCTGGGTGGGGGGCGCCGTTACCTTCGGGCCGCACCCGCGCAATTTTGGCTACCGGATTCCGAAGAAGATGCGCCGGGCTGCGCTCTGTTCAGCTTTAAGCGACAAGGCCTCGGAAGGTAAACTTATTGTGGTGGATGATTTTAAGATCGACAAGCTGCAGACCAAGGCTGTGGTGAAGCTGTTACAGAATCTGAAGACCTCCGGAAAGGTCCTTCTCGTGACCGCCCGGGCTGATGAGAATGTGATCAAGTCTGCGCGCAACCTGCCCGGAGTGACGACGATCACCGCACCGCAGCTGAATGCCCTTGATATCCTGAATCATAATTACCTGGTCCTGTCGCAGGATGCTCTGGATAAAGTGGAGGAGGTGTTCGGAGCATGAAAGATCCCCGCGATATTATTGTGCGACCGGTAATTACGGAAAAATCGATGCGGCTGCTTGAAGATAACAAGTATACTTTTGTGGTTGCCCGGGAGGCCAACAAGATCGAGATCAAACATGCCCTGGAAGAGATCTTTGCCGTCAAAGTGAAGGCGGTCAACACCGCCAACTTCAAGGGGAAGAAAAAACGTCTCGGCCGCTTCCCTTACGGGTATAAACCGCGCTGGAAAAAAGCGATCGTCACCCTGGCCGAGGGCAGCAAGTCTATCGAATTGTTCGAAGGCCGCTAAGATAGGAGGAAGCGGAAAGATGGCTCTACGAAAATATAAACCAACTTCGCCGGGGCGGCGCTTCTTTACGGGGAGAACCTTTGAGGAGATCACCAAAACGGAACCGGAGAAGACCCTGCTCACCCCGCTGAAGAAAAGCGCCGGGCGCAACGTGTACGGACGAATCACGGCGCGCCACCGCGGCGGCGGTCATAAACGGAAATACCGGCTGATCGACTTTAAAAGAAATAAAGATCTGGTGCCGGCCCGCGTGGCCGGAATCGAGTACGATCCGAACCGGTCGGCCAATATCGCCCTGCTCCATTACGCTGACGGGGAAAAGCGTTATATTCTGGCGCCTCTGGGCCTGCGGGAGGGAGATACCATCGTCTCCGGGCCCCGGGTGGAGATCCGGCCCGGCAACGCCATGCCGCTCAGCGCCATCCCGGTGGGCACTTTTGTCCACAATATCGAGATGAAAGCGGGAGCCGGGGGGCAGCTGGCCCGCTCCGCCGGCGCGGCGGCGCAGCTGGCGGCCAAAGAGGGCAAACACGGCCACCTGCGCCTTCCCTCCGGGGAGGTGCGCCTGGTTCCGCTGACCTGCCGGGCGACGGTGGGGCAGCTGGGAAATCTGGAGCATGAGAATATCCGGGTGGGCAAAGCCGGCCGGAGCCGCTGGCTCGGCCGCCGGCCCAAGGTCCGCGGTTCGGCGATGAATCCGGTGGACCACCCGCACGGCGGCGGCGAGGGCAAGGCGCCCATCGGGCTGAAGAGCCCGATGACCCCCTGGGGGAAACCGACGCTGGGCTACAAGACCCGCCGGAAGAAAAAACAGTCAGATCAATATATCGTTCGCCGGCGCAAGAAGTAGTTTTGCTTTTGCGCTGAAGGGAGGTTTGAAAAGATGGCTCGTTCGCTGAAAAAGGGACCTTATGTCGAAGAGCGTCTGATGAATAAGATTACCAGTATGAACGAGAGAAGAGAAAAAAGAGTGATCAAGACATGGTCCAGACGTTCGACGATCTTCCCGGAGATGGTCGGGCATACCATTGCCGTGCATGACGGGCGCAAGCATATCCCCATCTATATCAGTGAGGATATGGTCGGTCATAAGCTGGGCGAGTTTGCGCCGACCCGCACCTTCCGGGGGCACGGTCATCATACCGAGCGGTCCACCGCTTTAAGGTAGGAGGTTGTTGAGGCATGGAAGCAAAAGCACAGGCCCGCTATATTCGCGTTTCGCCGCGCAAGGCGCGGGCAGTGGTTGACCTGATACGCCGTAAAGATCTTGACGAGGCGCTGAGCATTCTGCGCTATACCCCCAATCGGGCGGCGCAGATTGTGGCCAAGGTGATCGATTCAGCCGCCTCGAATGCAGAGAATAATCATGATTTACGCCGGCACAGGCTTTACGTGGATCGGATCTATGTTGACGAGGGGCCGGTATTCAAACGGGTCCGGCCGCGTGCCAGAGGGCGTCGTTACCTGATCCGCAAACCGACCAGCCATATCACGGTGGTAGTCAGGGAAAGAGGGGAGGGGTACTAATGGGACAAAAGGTTAGTCCAATCGGTTTTCGCATTGGCATTATCCGCGACTGGGATGCACGCTGGTATGCCGATAAAAATTATACGGCGCTGCTCCATGAAGATCTGGAGATACGCCGGTTCATTCGCCAACGTTTGGCCAATGCCGGTGTCTCCCGCATCGAGACTGAGCGGGCGGCCAGCAAACTGCGGATTCACATCCATACGGCCAAACCGGGCATGGTCATCGGACGCGGCGGTTCGGAAGTGGAGAACCTGCGCAAGACGTTGGAGAAGAAGACGGGCAAGAAAATCCATTTAAATATCGTTGAGATTAAAAATCCCGATCTCGATGCGCAGCTGGTCGCCGAAAGCGTTGCCGGACAGCTGAAAAGGCGGATCGCGTTTCGCCGGGCGATGAAGCAGGCCCTCTTTCGGAGCATGCGCGCCGGGGCCAAAGGGGTTAAGATCGCCTGCCGGGGCCGGCTCGGCGGCTCCGAGATGGCGCGCAGCGAGAGCTATCGCGAGGGCACAGTCCCGCTGCAGACTTTGCGGGCGGATATCGATTACGGTTTTGTCGAGGCGCACACCACTTATGGCCGCATCGGGATCAAGGTGTGGATCTACAAGGGTGAAATATTGCCGGAGAAACCCGACCGCCCCGGGGAGGGAAATTAGAGATGTTAATGCCTAAACGGGTAAAGTACCGGCGTCAGCACCGCGGACGGATGAAAGGAAAAGCCAAAGGCGGGACCGAGATTCAGTTCGGTGAATACGGGATGCAGGCCCTTGAAGCGGCCTGGATTACCAGCCGGCAGATTGAGGCGGCCCGTATCGCCATGACCCGCTATATCAAGCGCGGCGGCAAGGTCTGGATCCGGATCTTTCCCCATAAGCCGATTACCCAGAAGCCGGCGGAGACCCGGATGGGGAAAGGGAAAGGGGCGCCGGAGTACTGGGTGGCGGTGGTGAAGCCGGGGAGAGTGTTGTTCGAGCTGGCCGGCGTACAGGAAGATGTCGCCAAAGAGGCGATCCGGCTGGCCGCAAACAAGCTGCCTATAAAAATCAGGTTCATCAAAAGAGCCGACGCGGGTGGTGTTGCGGAATGAAGGTAACAGAGTTTCGCGAGCTTAATGACGGAGAGCTGGAAGATAAGCTGAAAGAGCTGAAAGAGGAGCTGTTCAACCTCAGATTTCAGGCGGCTACCGGTCAGCTGGAAAATGTGAGGCGCATCAGAGAGGTGCGCCGGGGTATTGCCCGGGTGAAGACGGTTCAGCGGGAGCGTGCCTGGGTCTAAAGCGGTGGATTGAAGGGAGGCGCGTCGATTTGGTTAAAACCAGAGGTAAAACTTTTGTCGGCCGGGTGGTCAGCGACAAGATGGACAAAACCAGAGTAGCGGCGGTGGTGCGGACAACCCGCCACCCCCTTTACGGGAAGACCATCCGGAGAACAAAAAAATATCTCTTTCACGATGAGAATAATGACAGCCGTATGGGCGATCTGGTGAAAATTGCGGAAACCAGGCCTTTGAGCAAGAGAAAAAGGTGGCGCCTGGCCGAGATAGTTAAACGATCGCAGCTGTAGCGCCTCTCTGTGTCCGGGGCGCAGGAGATGGAAGGAGTGGCAGGGATGATACAAAGCGAAACCGTCTTAAACGTGGCTGATAATTCAGGTGCCAAAAAGATTTTATGTATCCGGGTCCTGGGCGGTTCCAAGCGCAAAACAGGCCATGTTGGAGATATCGTTGTCGCTTCGGTAAAAGAGGCTGCTCCCGGCGGGGTGGTCAAGAAAGGTGAACTCGTGCGGGCGGTTATCGTTCGCACCAGAAGCCGCCTTAACCGCAGGGACGGTTCGCATATCAATTTTGATGAAAATGCCGCCGTGATTATCAACGAACAGAACAACCCGCGGGGGACCAGGATCTTCGGTCCCGTAGCCCGGGAGCTGCGCGAAAAGGATTTCATGAAAATAATATCACTTGCTCCTGAAGTGATCTAACGGATGTGAGGAGGTGGCGCGATGACTAAAAAGAAGATGGGAATTCGCCGGGGCGACCACGTTGTCATTCTTTCCGGAAAAGACAAGGGGAAGAAGGGCAAGGTGATCCAGGCGCTGCCGCAGCGGGGACGAGTCAAGGTGGAAGGGATCAATGTGATCAAGAAGCATGCCAAACCCACCCAGAAAATACCCCAGGGCGGAATCAGGGAGATGGAGGCGCCGCTGCCGGTTTCCAGGGTCATGCTACTCTGTCCGGCCTGCCATAAGCCGACCCGTATCGCCAAGAAGCGATCTGCCGACGGCCGGTGGGTGCGCAGCTGTAAAAAATGCGGGGAAGTTGTGGATAGGGGGTAGATAGAGGATGCCGCGCTTAAAGAAAAAATATTTTTCCGAGATCAGACCGGCTCTTCAGGAACGGTTTGACTACAAGAACATTTATGAGGTCCCCCGGCTGGTCAAAGTGGTGATCAATATGGGGGTCGGCGAGGGCAAGGAGAATCCCAAAGTCCTCGATGCCGCGGTCAACGACATGATGCTGATCTGCGGGCAGCGTCCGGTAATTACCAAAGCCCGCAAATCGGTGGCCAGTTTTAAACTGCGGGAAGGGATGGCTATCGGCTGCAAGGCGACCCTGCGGGGGGCGCGGATGTATGATTTTTTGGATAAACTCTTTAACGTTACCCTGCCGCGGGTCCGGGATTTCCGGGGAATTTCGCCGCGCTCTTTTGATGGACGGGGCAATTTCACCATCGGACTGCGGGAGCAGCTGATCTTTCCGGAGATCGAATACAGCAAGGTGGAGAAGATCTTGGGCATGGATATCGTCATCGTGACCACTGCAAAAAACGATGAAGAAGCCAAGGAGCTGTTAACCTTGATGGGGCTGCCTTTCCGGGCGGCCTGAATAAGTAATCAGTAAAGGAGGGGCAGGATGGCCAAAAAATCTTTGATTGCCAAGGCCAAACGTGAACCGAGATTTGAAGTCCGCCGCTATAACCGGTGCCGCCTTTGCGGCCGCTCGCGGGCTTATATGCGCAAGTTTGGGATGTGTCGCCTTTGCTTTCGTCAACTTGCCAACCAGGGAAAAATTCCGGGCGTGAGAAAGGCCAGTTGGTGATGATGGAAGGAAGAGAGGAGGTTGTTTGCGATGATGACCGATCCGATTGCCGATATGCTGACCCGGGTGCGCAATGCCAACATGGTCCGGCATACATCGGTGGATATCCCCGCCTCCAGGCTGAAGCGGTCCATGGCTCAGATCATGAAGGCGGAAGGGTATATTAAGGACTTTGAGTATATTGAGAATAAAAAGCAGGGCCTCGTCCGCATCTATCTGAAGTACGGACCCGATTCGCGGCGGGCGATCACCGGATTGAAGAGGATCAGCAAGCCCGGGTTGCGGGTTTATGCAAACAAGGATCAACTGCCCAGGGTGCTGGGCGGGCTCGGTGTGGCCATTATCTCGACTTCTCACGGCGTGATGAGCGATCGGGAAGCCCGCAAAATAGGCTGCGGCGGAGAGGTAATCTGTTACATCTGGTAGCGGAGCGAGGAGGTTGACCATGTCTCGAATAGGTAAAAAACCGATCTCGATTCCTGGGGGGGTCAAGGTGGAGATCGTTAACAGCAGGATCACAGTAACGGGCCCCCGGGGCTCTCTGGAAAGAGAGCTGCCCCCTTCCATTACTGCGGAGCAGGAAGCGGGAGAGCTCGTCGTGAAGCGTGCCTCCGACAGTGTCACGGATCGCTCGCTGCACGGCTTGACCAGAACACTGATTCAGAATATGATCACCGGGGTGACCGAGGGTTTTAGCCGGACCCTGGAGCTGGTGGGAGTAGGCTATCGGGCCAATCTGCAGGGCAAAAAACTGACCATCAATATCGGTTTTTCGCATCCCGTTATCTTCGAAGCCGAAGAGAATATGGAGCTGGAGGTGCCCGCCCCCAACCAGATTATTGTCAAAGGGATCGACAAACAGCAGGTAGGCAACTTTGCGGCGGTTATCCGGAAGGTTCATCCGCCCGAGCCCTACAAGGGCAAGGGGATCCGGTACGCCGGCGAGCAGGTCCGCCGGAAGGTCGGCAAGGCCGGCACTTAAAAGGCGGCCGGGAGGTGTAGAAGCTATGATCAAGATCAAACCCCGTAATGAATTACGGAAACAGCGTCACCGGCGCGTTCGCACGAAACTTCACGGTACTGCCGAGCGCCCTCGCTTGAATGTATTTCGCAGCAACCGGCAGATCTATGCTCAGATCATCGATGATCAGACCGGGCGAACCCTGGCGGCGGCTTCCAGCCTCGATGCGGGGCTGAGCGAGGATCTGCCCCGGGGCAGCGATGTGGCTGCGGCGGCGAAGGTGGGGAGTCTGCTGGGGCGGCGTGCCCTGGACCAGGGGATCGGCGAGGTTGTTTTCGACCGGGGCGGGTACCGCTACCACGGCCGCGTCAAAGCGCTGGCCGATGCAGCGCGCGCAGAGGGGCTTAAATTTTAGTGAAGGAGGGGATGGCAGGAGTGTCCAAAGCAGATCCAGCCCAGGAGCTGTCGGAAAAAGTAGTGAAGATCAACCGAGTGGCCAAGGTGGTCAAGGGGGGGCGCCGCTTCAGTTTTAGCGCTCTCGTGGTGGTCGGCGATCAGAACGGGCTTGTCGGAACCGGACTTGGTAAGGCCGGAGAGGTGCCGGAGGCGATTCGCAAAGGGATCGAAAGCGCCAAGAAGAATCTCTTTCGGGTGCCCATGGTCGGCACGACCATACCCCATTCCGTGGAGGGCCGTTTTGGTGCGGGGAAAGTGTTGCTGAAACCGGCTTCCGAGGGAACCGGCGTTATCGCCGGCGGTCCGGTCAGGGCGGTACTGGAACTGGCCGGGGTCAGGGATATTCTCACCAAGTCGCTCGGTTCATCCAACGCCTTGAATATGATTAATGCAACCGTGCAAGGGCTAAAATCCTTGAAAATGGCAGATGAGGTCAGCGCCCTGCGGGGCATTGATGAAGCCAAACTGCTCGGCTAAGGAGAGGGAGCGGCAATGACGAAAAAATTGCACATTACACTGTTACGCAGCCCCGCCGGCTGTCAACCGAAACAGCGCCGTACTTTGCGGGCGCTGGGACTGGCCCGAATCGGCCAGACGGTTGTGCAGAAAGATACGCCGGTTTCGCGGGGTATGATCAGAGTGGTCGATTTTATGGTTAAAGTAGAAGACGGTACGGAAGGAGGTGCTCCGGATGCGTCTGCATGAACTAAAACCTCCACAGGGAGCGAGGCGTGCGCCCAAGAGAAAGGGGCGGGGGATCGCCTCGGGTTTGGGCAAAACTGCCGGCAGGGGCCAGAAAGGGCAGGGCGCCCGTTCGGGGTCGAAGACCCGGCCCGGTTTTGAGGGCGGGCAGACACCGCTGTTTCAAAGGCTGCCGAAGCGGGGTTTTACCAATATCTTTAAACAAAAATGGGCCATAGTCAACCTGGCCGCGCTGAATCGCTTTGACGACGGCACCACGGTGACTCCGGAGCTGCTCAAGGAGAGCGGTCTGGTTAAATCTCTCCGGGACCCGCTGAAGGTTCTGGGAGACGGGGAGTTGAAACGCAAACTGGTGGTGCAAGCCCATCGTTTTAGTAAACAGGCGCTGAGCAAGATCGAGGCGGCGGGCGGAAAAGCTGAGGTGATCTGATTTGCTTGAGACCATTGGCACGGCGTGGCGAATCAAGGAGCTGCGGGAAAGGATCCTCTTTACCCTGGCCATGTTCGCGGTTTTTCGCGCCGGTTCGGCAATTCCCGTACCCGGGGTCGATGCCGGGCAGCTGGCGAAATTTTTTCAGGAGGATACCATCTTTGGGTTCCTGAATATTATCGGCGGCGGCAGCCTGGAGAAATTTACGATCTTTGCTCTGGGGATCATGCCCTACATTACCGCTTCGATCATTATGCAGCTGCTGACGATCGTCATCCCGAAGCTGAAAGACTGGAGCCAGGATGCCGAGGGGCGGAAGAAGATCTCTCAGGTGACCCGTTACGCCACTGTTGTGATCGCCGTAACCCAGGGGATCGGGTATTCCTTTGTTATCTCCCAGGCGGTTACGGAAAAGAGTTTACTTTCATATTTTATTATCGTCCTTTCCCTGACTGCAGGGACCTCCTTTTTGATGTGGATGGGGGAGCTGATCACTGAAAGAGGGATCGGCAACGGGATCTCGCTGCTCATCTTTGCCGGGATCGTCGCCGGTTTTCCCAGCGGGGTTTTCCTCATCGCCGAGCAGGTTCGCTTCGGCCAGGTCCCCTTTTATCTGGTGCTGTTGACCGTGGCCGTTCTGCTGGTTTTGATCGTCGGCATCGTGGGGATGGATCAGGGGCAGCGGCGCATCAGCGTGCAGTACAGCAAGCGCATTGTCGGGCGGAAGATGTACGGGGGGCAGGCGACCCATATTCCGTTAAAGGTGAATATGGCCGGGGTGATCCCGGTGATCTTTGCTTCGGTGCTGCTCGCTTTTCCCCAGAGCATCGCCCAGTTTATCAAGCATCCCTGGGCGGAAGCCATTGCCAACAGTCTGCGCTGGGGGAGGCCGCTCTTTACCGTGCTCTACGTTCTTTTGATTATTGCTTTTAGTTATTTTTATACCGCGGTGCAGTTTGATCCTTTCCAGGTGGCCGGAAATATCCGCAAATACGGCGGGTTTATCCCCGGGCTGCGGCCGGGCCGCCCGACAGCGGAATATCTGGGCAAGATCACCTCGCGGCTGACTACAGTGGGCGCTTTTGCCCTGGCTTTTATCGCCGTATTTCCAATTATTCTGCAGGGAGCCACGGGGGTGCAGCTCACCTTTACCGGAACCGGTTTGATCATCGTTGTCGGTGTCGTTCTCGAGACGATGAAGCAGATCGAGAGCCATATGCTGATGCGCAGCTATCGCGGATTTATGAAATAAAACAGGTGGTTTGGTAGATGATCACAATAAAATCAAAACGTGAAATATCCCTGATGCGCGACTCCGGCAGGGTGGCGGCCTCGGTTTTGGAGGAGCTGAAGCGGATTGTTGAACCCGGGATAACCACGGCGGAGCTGGACAAGGTGGCGGAAAGGATGATCCGCAAGGCCGGCGGTGAGCCTGCCTTTCTGGGATATCAGGGATTTCCCGCTTCCATCTGCGCCTCGGTCAACAGCGAGGTGGTTCACGGGATCCCGGGCTTGCGCCGTCTTGCCGAGGGAGATATAATCAGCATTGATCTGGGGGTCGTGCTGAAGGGTTATTACAGCGACACCGCCATCACCATCGGAGTCGGCCGGATCAGCCCTGAGGCGGTGCGGCTGCTCGATGTAACCAGGGCTTCTCTGGAGAAAGGGATCGCCGCGATGCGCGTCGGGGGACATCTTTCCGATATCTCCCATGCCGTGCAAACCCATGTCGAGGCCAACGGCTTTTCCGTGGTGTACAGCTATGCCGGGCACGGCATCGGCACGGCGATGCACGAGGAGCCGCAGGTTCCCAATTTGGGGCCCCCGGGACACGGTCCCAGGCTGCAGCGGGGGATGGTTCTGGCCATCGAGCCGATGGTCAATCTAGGCGCTGCTGAGGTGGAGGTCGATGACGACGGCTGGACCGTGCGGACAGAAGACGGAAGCCTCTCCGCTCATTTTGAGCACAGCGTCGCTCTCGGTGAAGACGGTCCGGAGATCCTGACCATCCTTTGACCGGAGAAAGGGGAGGCCGTGTGATGGAGATGCTCAGGCCGGGACAGCTGGTTCGCTCCAAGGCGGGCCGGGATCGGGGGAGACATTATCTGGTAATAAAGGTGATCGGTCCGCGGGAGGTGCTCCTCTCCGACGGGCGGAAACGGTCCCTCTCCCGGCTGAAGAAGAAGAATGTGGCTCACCTGCAGCCCTATTTGCGTTATGCAGAGATTGAAGAGCTGATTGGCAGCCAAAAATTAACGGATAGCCAGGTGATAAAATATCTTTGTGAGCTGGCGCCGCAGGAAGAGGAGGTTTGAGCAGCCGGTGACCAAGAAAAAAGATGTTGTCGAGGTGGAGGGGACGGTAGTGGAACCTCTGCCCAACGCCATGTTCCGGGTGGAACTGAAAAATGGTCTCAAGGTGCTGGCTCATGTTTCAGGTAAGATCCGCATGAATTTCATCAGGATTCTCCCCGGGGATCGGGTGTTGGTTGAACTGTCGCCCTACGATCTGACCAGGGGGCGGATTACCTACCGCTACAAGTGAGGAGGTTAACCAGAATGAAGGTTCGGCCCTCGGTAAAGCCGATCTGTGAAAAATGCAAAGTAATCCGGCGCAAGGGCAAAGTCGTGGTGATCTGTCAGAATCCCAAGCATAAACAGAGACAGGGTTGAGCGAGGGATAGAAATATAAAATAAAGGGAAAAATAGCTTTGTTTAGCTTATTTTGCCCCGGGGGAGGTGTTGTTAAATGGCGAGAATAGCAGGTGTCGATTTACCGCGGGATAAACGGGTGGCCGTTGCCCTGAGCTATATCTACGGCATCGGGCGCAACCGGGCGGAAGAGATTATTTCAACCACCGGAGTTAATCCCGATACCCGGATACGCGATCTCACCGAAAATGAGATCAACCGCTTGCGGGACTGCATCGATAAAAATTATAAGGTCGAAGGTGATCTTCGCCGTGAGGTGGCGATGAATATAAAGCGCCTGGTGGAGATCGGGTGCTACCGGGGGATCCGCCACCGGCGCGGGCTGCCCGTGCGCGGACAGGCGACTAAAAACAATGCCCGCACCCGGAAAGGACCGCGGAAGACTGTCGGCATACGCCGCGGCAAATAAGAACGCTCCAGTTTGAAGAAGGGAGGAGGAATAGCTTGACGAAAAAGAGAACGACCCGGACCAGGCGCCGTGAGCGCAAAAATATTGAGTACGGGATCGCCCATATCAGATCAACCTTTAACAATACGATCATCTCGATCACCGATGTCCACGGAAACAGTATTGCCTGGTCCAGTTCAGGCAATGTCGGTTTCAAGGGATCCCGCAAGTCGACTCCCTTCGCCGCCCAGCTGGCCGCGGAAACGGCGGCAAAAGCGGCGATGGAACATGGGATGAGACAGGTGGAGGTTTTTGTGAAAGGGCCGGGTTCCGGACGGGAGGCGGCGATCCGCTCGCTGCAGGCCGCCGGCCTGGAAGTTAATACGATCAAAGATGTCACTCCGATACCGCATAACGGCTGCCGGCCGCCAAAGAGGCGTCGCGTTTAGCGGCAGAGCCGGAGAGACCGGTTTGCCGGCAATAAGGCAATAAGAAGAGCTGAAGGGGAGGTGTTGAGAAAATCCATGGCACGTTATAGAGATGCAGTATGCCGTTTGTGCCGCCGGGAAAGAACCAAACTGTACCTGAAAGGCGATCGCTGTTACACTGACAAATGCAGTGTGGTCCGCAAGGGATACCCCCCGGGAGAGCATGGGCAGGCGCGCCAGAAATTTTCGGAGTATGGTCAGCAGTTGAGGGAGAAACAGAAAGCGAAACGGATCTACGGGATCCTGGAACGCCAGTTTCGCCGCTACTTTAAAGAGGCCGATCGGCGCAAGGGGGTCACCGGAGAGATCCTGTTGCAGCTTTTGGAAAGCCGGATCGACAATGTGGTCTACCGGCTCGGTTTTGCCCGTTCCCGGGCGGAAGCCCGTCAGCTGGTCAATCACGGCCATTTCCAGGTTAACGGCCGCAAGGTGGATATCCCTTCGTACCTGACCCGGCCGGGCGACAATGTCGCCGTCCGCGAAAAGAGCCGTAATCTATCTGTTTTTAAGGAGATCCGTGAAGCCGGCGGCGGGCACGGAATTGTCGATTGGCTGGAAGCAGATTTAGAGCAGGTGCAGGGCCGGGTAATCCGGATGCCCCAGCGGGAGGAGATCGATGTTCCCCTGGAGGAGCACCTGATTGTGGAGCTGTATTCTCGTTAAACAGGATGCCCTCAATACTATTTAAGAGGAGGGTTAACGGTAGTATGACCTTTGAATTTGAAAAGCCGAAAATTGAGTATATCGAGAAAGACGACCGGTTTTCTTACGGCAAATTCATTATTGAACCGCTGGAGCGGGGTTACGGAATCACCCTGGGGAACGCTCTGCGCCGGGTGTTGCTTTCATCGCTGCCCGGTGCGGCGGTGACGAGTGTGAAATTTGACGGGGTGCTCCATGAATTTTCGACACTCCCCGGAGTGCTGGAGGACACCATCGAGATCATCCTCAACCTGAAGTCTCTCTCGATGAAGATTCAGGACGGGGAACCCCAGACTCTGGTGATCGATGTGAGCAGACCGGGAGTGGTTCGGGCAGAGGATATTCAGGCGCCTTCAGGGGTGGAGATCCTAAATCCCCAGCTGGCGATCTGCACTCTGGAAGAGGATGCCCGTATCTATATGGAGATGACGGCGATGAAAGGGCGCGGCTATGTGCCGGCAGAGAGAAACAAGACCGCCCAGCAGCCCATCGGGGTAATTCCCGTTGATTCGATCTTCTCTCCCATCCGCAAAGCCAATTACCAGGTCGAGGACACCCGCGTCGGGCAGGTCACCGACTTCGACCGTCTGACCCTGGAGGTCTGGACCGACGGCAGCGTCAAACCTGACGAGGCGGTCAGCCAGGCGGCCAGAATCCTGAGCAAACGGATCGCCATCTTTATCGATCTCACCGATGAGATCGATGAAGTCGATCCCGGTGAAGAGAAAGAAGAAGAGGATCTGGAGAAAAAACTGGAGATGACCATCGAAGATCTCGATCTCTCGGTGCGCTCATACAACTGCCTCAAGCGGGCGGGGATCAACACGGTGGGCGAGCTCATTTCCAAGACCGAAGATGAACTGATGAAGGTGCGCAACCTCGGCAAAAAATCATTTGAAGAGGTCGAGCGCAAGCTGACGGAGTTGAACCTGAGTTTGCGTGAAATTGAAGAGTAGCGCTGCAAGGAGGAACAGAAATGGCTTATCAGAAGCTTAGCCGGAAAAGTGGTCCCAGAAAGGCGCTGCTCCGCAGCCAGGTAACGGCCTTGCTGAAATATGGACAGATTAAAACCACCGCGGCAAAAGCAAAAGCGATTCAGCCGGCCGCCGAGAAGATGATCACCCTGGGCAAGCGGGGCGGCCTGCATGCCCGGCGCCAGGCGCTGGCCTATCTATATGATGAAACTGTGGTCAAAGAGCTCTTTGAAAAAATTGGGCCCTCCTGTGAAGATAGGGCGGGCGGTTATACCCGCATTACCCCGATAGGGCCGCGCCGCGGTGACAGCGCCCCCATGGTCATCATCGAGCTCGTCGACTAAGATTGATCCGGGGGCGGTGCCCCCTGCCTGGAGATGGAATTGAGAGGAGAAGTGGGCTGCAGCACAAGGTTTCGGCTTCACTTTGGCCCTCTCAATTTTGCATGACAGGGGGATGAAGGTGACCGGGGACCGTTCTCCGGTCAGACTATTCCCGGGGCTCATTGTCTCCAAAACCTTATCGTCAACGGCGGTTCACGGGAGGGAGCAGCACAGAGCCGGCCACTGCAGCCGGAGATCCACTTTGCCGGCGGAGAGAAGCTAAGATCATGCCTTCAGTTTTGCTGGAAACAAAGAATCTTTCTTTCATCTATCCGGGGCAGCCTGAAAGCGCCCCCCCGGCCCTGGCGGAGATCGATCTCCGGGTATATTCAGGCGAATATGTTGCTCTCATCGGGGCCAACGGCTCGGGTAAGACAACGCTGCTGAAGCAATTCAATGCCCTGCTTCGGCCCACCGCCGGGGAGGTCCGTGTGGCGGACGCCTCCACCGCCGACGAGAAGGCCGTTCCGGGGATCCGCTCTCTTTGCGGAATGATCTTTCAGAATCCGGACAACCAGATCGTCGGAGCCACCGTGGAAGAGGATGTCGCCTTTGCGCTGGAGAACCGGGCGGTGGCGCCGGCGGAGATCCGCCGCCGGGTGGCTGCCGCGCTCGCTCTTCTGGAGATCTCCCATCTGGCCGGGTTCCCGCCGCACCTGCTCTCGGGCGGAGAAAAACAGAAGGTGGCTTTAGCCGGTCTCCTCGCTGCGGAGCCCCGCTGTTTGCTCATGGATGAACCGACGGCCATGCTCGACCCCGCCGGTCAGGCGGTGCTCCTGGAGACGGTGCACCGGTTGAACCGGGAAGAGGGGATCACCGTGATCCATGTGACTCATTTTCCGGAAGAGGCCGCCCTCGCCGGACGGGTGCTGCTTTTGGACAGGGGGCGTCTACTGAAAGAAGGACCCCCCGCGGCGGTCTTAACCGATATTTTGCTGCTGCGCCGCCTGGGATTGAGAACGACGGCGGCGGGAGAGCTGGCCTTCCTGCTGCGCGAAGACGGCTTTCCGTTATCCGGGGGGATCCTGCACGATCGGGAGCTGGCAGAGCAGTTATGTTTATACGCACAGAAAAATTAAGCTATACTTACATGCCCGGAACCCCTTTTGCGGTGAAGGCGCTCCGCGAAGTAGATCTTTCTGTTGCCCGGGGCAGCTTTACCGTGCTCCTGGGCGCCTCCGGTTCGGGAAAGTCCACCCTGCTTCAGCATTTCAACGGTCTGCTGCGGCCCCGGGAAGGCTCCATTCACATTGACGGCGCGCCTCTAACCTATCGCCGCGGGGAGCTGCGGGAGCTGCGTCGCCGGGTCGGTCTGGTTTTCCAGGAGCCGGAAACGCAATTTTTCAGCGAAACTCTTTTTGATGAGATCGCCTTCGCCCCGCGCAACTTTGGGCTCTCCCCGCTCCAGGTTGAAGAGAGGGTCGAGCAGGCGCTGCATCAGGTCGGCCTCACCGATCCCGCTCTGAAGCAAAGGTCCCCTTTTCATCTCAGCGCCGGCCAGCAACGCCTGGCGGCCATCGCGGCGGTCCTGGCGATGCAGCCGCGGGCGCTCATCCTCGACGAACCGGGCGCCGGCCTCGATCAGGCCGGTCAGCAGAGGCTGCTCTCCTTGCTGCAGCAGCTCAATCGTGTCGCGGGGATGACTGTAGTGGTGGTGACCCACCGCCTCGAACAGATTGTGCCGCTGGCCGATCATTTTCTGGTTCTTCACCGGGGCAGGCTGGTTTTGGAAGGATCTGCAGGGGAGATCTTCTCGCAGCAGAAGGTGCTCCAGCGCTGCGGCCTCTCGCTGCCTCCGGTGATGAGGCTGATGCAGGTGCTCGCAGACGCCGGGCTGCCGTTCTCCCCGGCGATCCATTCCCTCGAGGAGGCCCGGCGGGAGATCAACAGATGGCAAAAGAAGGTGACCTCTCCTTGAGCCGCAGTATTACCCTGGGCAGCTATCTCCCCGGAGACTCTTTTCTACACCGGGCGGATCCGCGCTTTAAGATGCTGCTCCTGCTTCTCTTTCTGGCGGTGCTCTTTTTGGTGAAGACCTTTGCCGGGCTGGGGCTGCTTTTGCTGCTGCTGCTCCTGCTTATGACTGCCGGGCGGATTCCGCTGCGCTATCTGGCCGGGGGGCTCCGGCCGCTGAGTTATATCGTTCTGTTCACCGTCATCGTCTACTTCTTTTTTACCAAGGGGGGGCTGGTTTTGCTGCGCCTGGGCCCGCTGACGGTAGAGCAGGCCGGGGTGACTGCGGGCCTGTTTATGATCCTGCGGCTGACCGGCCTGGTCTTCATCTCGATGCTTTTAACTCTATCGACAACCCCCCTGGCCCTGGCTCAGGCGATGGAGTATTTTATGAAACCGCTGGCCCGGATCGGTTTTCCCGCCGGGGAGGTGGCCATGGTCATGACGATCGCCCTGCGTTTCATTCCCACAATCGCCGAGGAGAGCCAGCGCCTGCTGCGGGCGCAGATGGCGCGCGGCGCTGATTTTGAAGGGGGCTTTTTCAGACGGGCCCGCAAATTTGCCCCCCTGATGGTGCCCCTGTTCATCGGTGCTTTCCGGCGGGCCGATGAACTGGCTGTGGCCATGGAGGCGCGGGGCTACCGCATCGGTGCACTGCGCACGCAGATGCGTGAAGCGAGCGCCTCTCCGGCAGACTGGGCCGCTCTTCTGCTGGCCCTGCTGCTGCTGGCGGCGGTTCTGTTTTCCGGAATTTGAGGGGTGGCGGGGAGGCCCGGCGGGGGGATCACGGTGCTGGAGGGGAAGCGATGGACCAGATACGTCTTGAAGTGAGCTATGACGGCACCGCTTACGGCGGTTTTCAGATTCAAAAAAATGCGCCGACCATCCAGGGTGAGCTGGAGAAGGCGCTGGCGGTTATCTACAAGGAGCCGCTGCGCATCACCGGCGCCGGCCGGACCGATGCCGGAGTTCACGCCCGCGGCCAGGTGGCCCATTATGCCCCGCCCTTTGCCATACCGGCTCCGCGGTTGCCCGCGGCGCTCAATGTTCTTCTTCCCGATGATATCGTGGTTTTAAAAGCAGCCGCCGCCGGTCCTGATTTTCATGCCTGTTACGATGCCAGGCGCAAGATTTACCGCTACACTCTGGACCGGGCGCACTATCCGCAGGTGATGCGGCGCCGCTTTGCTTATCATTTTCCGGGAGCATTCGACCGCCCCCTCGTCGAAGAGGCTGCCCGGATGCTCCGGGGCACCCACAATTTCCAGGCCTTTCGAGCCGCCGGCAGCGCTGTCAGGAGTACGGTGCGCACCCTCTACCGGGTTCACCTGGAGAGCCTGCCGCAGGAGCAAATGCTGCAGTTTACTTTTGAGGGGGACGGTTTTCTCTATCGCATGGTGCGGATGCTTGTCGGCAGTCTGCTGCGCGTGAGCCGGGGCCGGCTGCAACCGGAGGCCGTCGCTGCGGCCCTCGTCGGGGAATGTCCGCAGGCCGCGGGGCCGACGGCGCCGCCGCAGGGGCTTTGCTTGGAAAAAGTGATCTATTAGCGGGGGTTGTTCCTGAAGGGCCTTCTGCAGGGTGTTGCCGGGTGGTGATGTTTCCCGCGGCGGTTAAACAGGGGCGGCCCGGTTCCTCCGCCGGGAGCGCGCAGCCCCTTTTGCTCAAGGGTTCTTGCTCACCGGAAAATGGGTTTGGAGATTTTTGAGGTCCGGTGCAAGAATGTGACAGATTGTGGCCCTGTTTTGGCTTTAATCCGGCCCGGGACGGTAAAGCGATCCCCGGTGATATTTTCTCGGTTTCCCAACAGGGTGACAATATCACTGTCCGCTGACACTCGTTTTCGGTTTTGCTTGACAGCAGCGGAACGGTGTATTAAAATTGAGCTTGTGCTGAAAGGAGTTAGGGGGGAAGTAATGCAGACTACTTATATGGCCAAACCCCATCAGATCGAACGGCAGTGGTATATTATCGATGCTGCCGGGCGCCCCCTGGGCCGGGTAGCTACGGAAGCGGCCAGGCTGTTGAGGGGAAAGCATAAGGCGATCTATACACCTCATCTCGATACGGGAGATCATGTTATTGTCTTGAACGCGGCCAGGACTGTGTTGACGGGGAAAAAGTTGGAACAGAAGATTTACTACCGCCATTCCGGCTATCCCGGCGGTTTAAAGATGACCAATTATGCCACCATAATGGCTAAAAATCCCGAGAAAGCGGTCTATCGTGCGGTTAAGGGGATGCTGCCCCATAATCGTCTTGGAAGAGCGATGCTGAAAAAACTGCGCGTCTACCGCGGCGATGAGCATCCGCATGAAGCGCAGAAGCCTTTGCTCTGGGAAGGGCCGGAAACAAACAAGGAGGGAGGCCCTGCTCTTGAGTAAAGTTCACTTCATGGCCACCGGGCGGCGCAAAGAATCGGTAGCCCGGGTGCGGCTGATTCCCGGCAGCGGACAGATTGTGATCAATGGCAAAGAGATGGATCGATACTTCGGTCTGGATACACTGAAGCTCATTGTCCGCCAGCCGCTGGAAGCTACCGAGACTCTGGATCGGTTTGACGTTATCGCCAGAGTGCACGGCGGCGGCTATTCCGGACAGGCCGGAGCTATTCGTCACGGTATCGCCCGGGCGCTGGTGCTGGCCGATCCTGGTTTTCGCACTGTTCTTAAGCGGCTCGGTTATCTGACCCGCGATTCCCGGATGAAAGAGCGTAAAAAATACGGCTTGAAAAAAGCCCGCCGGGCGCCGCAATTCTCGAAGCGGTAAGCTTGCTGTTTTCACTGTTGTTGGAAAGGCCAAACCGGCTTAAATATTGATAAAACCGCCGGGGCTGAAACTGCCCCGGCGGTTTTTTGGATTAAAAAATCGCTCCAAACAGGAGCACCGCTTTCCGCAAGTGCGCTGAC
>JAAZIG010000230.1 GCA_012510325.1 Bacillota bacterium | reverse complement strand
CGTACACTTTTAACCGATCGTCACGTTTTAGATCCTTCGCTCCATCACGGTCATTCTGAGCGCAGCGAAGAATCTGTGGTATACACTACGTCTAAAGATGATAAATAATGCCTGTGGCTTGGGAGAGGGCCTTCGAAAAATGGGCCAGGAGATCCGTCCCCCTGGCCCATTCTGCACGCTTCCCTCGTGGTCTTTCTGAGCGCAGCGAAGAATCTGTGGTACACACTGCGCTTAAAGATTGCCCAGAGCGTCACTGAATCCAATGCTCACCTCTATTATTTCCTCCCCCCGGTATAACGCCTCTTCAAATAGAAAATGATAAAAGAGAACACTTCTGCCTTTTTTGCAGGACAATAACGTGTTAGAGGAGGAGACGGCATCAAAAAGACTATCTTCAAGGAAAAGGACATCAAGGAAGATATCGATCTGAGAATGGGCTTCCGACACCTGCTCTCGCCGGGAAGGATCGGAAAGATGACAGTGCGCAATCGCATGGTCATGCCGCCCATGGGAACAAACTTCGCCGCCGCCGACGGTTTTATCACCGAGCGGCTGGTCCGCTACTACGAAGCCCGCGCCGAAGGGGGCACCGGGCTGATCATCATCGAGGTGGCGGCGGTGGCGCCCGAGGGCAGGGCCATTTCACATCAGATTGGCCTCTGGGCGGACAAGTTTATTCCCGGCCTGCGCCACCTGGCCGATTCGATCAAGAAGCACGGTGCCCGGGCGGCCATTCAGCTGCACCACGCCGGGAGACAGACCTCGGCGCAGACAACGGGTTTTCAGCCGGTGGCGCCCTCGGAGATCGCCTGCCCGGTCTGTCAGGACCGGCCCCGTGCCTTAAACGTTGAAGAGATCAAGGGGCTGGTGGAGGCTTTTGCCCACGGCGCCCGCCGCGCCCGCGAAGCCGGTTTCGACGCCGTCGAGATCCACGGCACCCACGGCTATCTGATCAACCAGTTTCTCTCCCCCTACAGCAATCACCGCGACGACGAATACGGTGGTTCCCCCGAAGGCCGCCGCCGCTTCGCCCTGGAGGTCTGCGCCGCCGTCCGCGAGGCCGTCGGTCCGGACTACCCGGTGCTCTTCCGGCTGAATGCCGATGAGGGTGTCGAAGGGGGGATCACCCCGGAGGAGGGACGCGACCTCGCCGGAATACTCGAAGAGAACGGAATCGATGCCCTCCACGTCTCCGGGGGGGTCTACGGATCGCCCCTGGCGATCATCCCGACGATGTATGATCCGCCCCTGCCCCTGGCCGGTTACGCTGCAGCGATCAAACCCGAGGTAACGGTGCCGGTAATCGCCGTTGGCAAGATCCACGAACCCTGGATCGGGGAGAGGCTCATCGCCGAAGGTGAAGCCGACTTCATCTCTCTCGGCCGGGCTCTGATCACCGATTCCCATTTTGCCAAGAAAGTTGAGCTGGATCAGATCAGCAATATCCGCCGCTGCATCGAATGCAACCAGAACTGCGTCGATCCCCTGCTCTTCTACGACGATGCCGTCGGCTGCATCTACAACGCCCGGGCAGGAAAAGAATTCGAATTCCCCTTTGTCAAAGCGCCCCGCAGCCGCCGCATCGTTGTTGTCGGCGGCGGTCCGGCAGGGCTCGAAGCAGCCCGCGTATCCGCCGAGCGGGGCCACAAGGTAACCCTCTTTGAGCGGCGCTCCGAGCTGGGCGGCCAAGGCAATCTGGCCCGGAAGCCGCCGCACAAGGAGCGCTTTGGTGAGATCCTGCGCTACCTGATCTACCGTCTGGAAAGGCTGGATGTCGATATCCGCACCGATACCGCCGCCACTGGCGAGACGGTCCTGAACGAACGACCCGATGCAGTGATCCTGGCCACCGGAGCGATCCCCTCCATCCCGGCCCTACCCGGCATCGAGCCGAAAGAGGTGATCACTGCCTGGGATATCCTTGAAGAGAAGGTCGAACCCGGTCCGCGGGTGGCGATCATCGGCGGCGGACTGGTCGGCTGTGAGACCGCCGCTTTTCTCGCCGAGCGCGACCACCGCGTCATCGTTCTGGAGATGCAGGCAGAGCTGGCTCCGGACCAGAGCCCTTCCCTGCGCGAAAAGCTGCTCCAGTGGCTGGAGCGGCACCCCAACGTGGAGCTGAGAACTAGAACCGCAGTCACCGCTGTCGGGGAGCGCTCGCTGAAGGCGCACAGCAACGGCCGGGAGATGGCCATGGAGGATCTCGACACCATCGTTATCGCCACCGGCGCCCAGCCGTACAATCCCCTTGAGGGGATTCTCAAGCCGAAGCTGAGCGAGCTCTACGCTGTCGGCGACTGTGACCGTCCCCGCAAGGCTGCCGAAGCAATCCACGAAGCTTTCCATGTCGCCTACAGGTTGTAAGTAATGGGGGAGGGATCCACCGCGATCTCTCCCCTGATCCATTTTCACTTTAACCCACCAGCTTCATCATCCCGACTGGCTTCGCTTTGCTCAACATGACAGAGGATGTCTGGGCGTAAAAGCGCTCACGGTTTCCGGCACCCCATCGGTCATTCTGAGCGCAGCGAAGAATCTGTGGTGCAGCGCTTCATTAAGTTGTCCTGTGCTTTTTCTAGCCCAGTGGGTGAGTACAAAGCGAAATGTGCCCGTGATCCGGCAATAACGTCTTAGATGCTTCGCTTTGCTCAGCATGACAAAGGATGGCTGGGCTCAAGAGGGCTCATGGTTTCCGGCACCCCACCGGTCGTCCTGAGGGCGTAGCCCGAAGGATCTGATCTGTGAGTTTCTGTTGCTATTTT